>NZ_BAAALD010000004.1:0-183565 GCF_039528095.1 Kitasatospora arboriphila | reverse complement strand
CCCGCCGGGTGCACCGGGCCGACCTGCTGGCCGCCCTGCTGGCCGCCGCGGTGCTCGCGGCGGCCGGGGCGGCGGCGGTGATCGCCACCGGGGGCCGCTCCGCGGCCGGCCCCGGGCCGGCCCTGCTGGGCGGCCTGGCGGCCACGGCGGTCTGCGTGCTGCTGGGGCTGGCGGTCGGCGCGCTGTGCAACCGCCCGGTGATGTCCTCCGGGCCGTTCGGGATCCTGGCGGCGCTCGGCGCGGCGGTGCTGGTGCTGATGGTGCCCCTCGCGCCCGCCCACGTGGTGGTGCGGGCGCTCGTCCGGGCGGCCGAGCACGGCGAGCTCGACCTGACGGGTTCGGTGCTGCCGGCGCTGCTGGCCGCCGCGGTGTTCGCCGCCGGGGCGGTGGCCGCGGCGGCGGAGCTGGCGGTGCGCCGGGGGGAGTGACCGGGGGCGGCCCTCCTTCCGGCACCGAAAATCGGACACACCGCCACGATCCGCCATAAATATGGCAAATCATCGTTAGGCTGCGACCACCAGCAGCGGTGCGGCACCGGTCCCGCACGCTCGAGGACTGGAAGGAACCCGCGCGTGAGCAACCTCTTCGCGATCTCCTACCCCGATGTGGCGACCGCCCAGCAGGTCCGGGACACCGCCATCGGCCTGCAGAAGCAGAAGCTGATGGACCTGGAGGACATCGTCGTCGTCGAGCGCCGGCTCGACGGCAAGGTCAAACTGCACCAGGCCGTCAGCACCACCGGCATCGGCGCCGCCTCCGGCGCCCTGTGGGGCGGCGTCATCGGCCTGCTCTTCTTCATGCCGTTCCTCGGCGCGGCCGTCGGCGGCGCCACGGGCGCGGCGGTCGGCGCCGCGACCGACACCGGCGTCGACGACAACTTCATGCGCCAGGTCGGCCAGAAGATGGAGCCGGGCTCCGCCGCCCTCTTCATGCTCGTCCGCTCCGCCACCGCGGACAAGGTCGTCCCGCAGTTCGCCCAGTACGGCGGCGAGATCCTGCAGACCTCGCTCAGCGCGGACCAGGAGGAGCACCTCGTCGAGGCGCTCAAGGCGGCGAAGGCGCCCAGCGGCGTCTGACCCCGCCGCGGCCGCCCGCCCGGGCGGCCGCGCTCCGCCCGCCCAAGGACCGGCCGTGGCCACACCCACCACCCCGGCGGCCGCCCCGACCACCGCGCCCCCGGCACCGCCGACCCGCCGCACCACCGAGCTGCTGCTGGTCGTCGGCGCCGTGCTGATCGCGGTGTTCGGCTACATCGAGGTCGGCGCCAACATCGACGGCCGGCCACCGCCCGACGCCGCCTCCTACGGGGCGGCGCTCGGCGCGCTGGCCCTGGTCGCGCACGCCGCGGTGCGCTGGCGGGCCAGGTACGCGGACCCGCTGCTGCTGCCGATCGCCGTGCTGCTCAACGGCATCGGACTGGTCGTCATCTACCGGCTGGACCGGGCCACACCCGGCTCGGCCGCCGCCCCCGCACAGCTGCTCTGGTCCGCCTTCGGGGTGGCGCTCTTCCTCACCGTGGTCGTCGTGCTGCGCGACCACCGGGTGCTCCAGCGGTACGCCTACATCTGCGCGCTGGCCGCCCTGGTGCTGCTGGTGCTGCCGGTGTTCTTCCCGCCGGTCTACGGCTCCCGGATCTGGATCACCGTCGGCGCGTTCTCGATCCAGCCCGGCGAGTTCGCCAAGGTCCTGCTCGCGGTGTTCTTCGCCGCCTACCTGGCCGCGCACCGCGACGCCCTCGCCCTGACCGGCCGCCGGATCTGGTGGTTCCAGCTGCCCCGCGGCCGGGTGCTCGGCCCGGTGCTGGTGGTCTGGGCGGCCTTCGTCGGCGTCCTGGTGCTGGAGACCGACCTCGGCACCTCGCTGCTGTTCTTCGGGCTGTTCGTGATCATGCTGTACGTGGCGACCGCCCGCAGCGGCTGGATCGCCATCGGGCTGTTCCTCGCCGCGGTCGGGGCGGCGGGCGTCGGCCGGCTCTCCCCGCACGTGCACAGCCGGGTCACCGACTGGCTGGACCCGCTCGGCTCGATCGCCGCCGGCCAGGGGCCCAACCAGATCGCCCAGTCGCTGTTCGCGTTCGCCTGGGGCGGTCTGCTCGGCGCCGGCCTCGGCCTCGGCCACTCGATCCTCATCGGGTTCGCCGCCAAGTCCGACTTCATCCTCGCCACGATCGGCGAGGAGCTCGGCCTGACCGGGCTGACCGCCGTCCTGCTGCTCTACGCGCTGCTGGTCTCGCGCGGCTTCGCCACCGGCCTCGCGCTGCGCGACCCGTTCGGGCGGCTGCTGGCGATCGGCCTGGCCGCCATCGTCGGCCTGCAGGTCTTCGTGGTGGCCGGCGGCGTCCTCGCGCTGATCCCGCTGACCGGGATGACGCTGCCCTTCGTCGCCCAGGGCGGGTCCTCCGTCGTCACCAACTGGATCATCGTCGCCCTGCTGGTGCGGATGAGCGACACCGCCCGGCGCCCCCGCCCCGGGGTCAGCCCGTGATGACCCGCGGCGACTCCGCCGCCCGGCCCGGCATCTCCACCACCGGCCGCCGGGCCGGCACCTTCTGCCTGCTGCTGATCGTCGCCCTCGCCGCCCAGGCCACCCGGGTCCAGGTGTTCCAGGCCGACGCCTACAACCACAACAAGGCCAACCAACGGCTCACCGTCGAACGCTACGACCAGCCGCGCGGCAACATCCTGGTGGCCGGCGAACCGGTCACCGGCTCCACGCCGACCGGCGGCCGCTACGACTACAAGCGCACCTACACCGACGGCCCCGCCTGGGCCGCCGTCACCGGCTACGCCTCCCAGGTCTACGGCACCACCCAGCTGGAGGGCGTCTACGACGACCTGCTCTCCGGCGCCGACGACCGCCTCTCCGGCTGGGCGGTGTGGGACGCCGTCTCCCGCGGGCAGAACCCCGGCGGCGACGTCCACACCACCATCGACCCGGCCGCCCAGCAGGCCGCCCTGCGCGGCCTCGGCCGCCAGCAGGGCGCCGTCGTCGCGATCGAACCCGCCACCGGCCGCATCCTCGCCCTCGCCAGCACCCCCTCGTACGACCCGGGCAGCTTCGCCGGCTCCTCCGCCGCCGACCGCGAGGCCTGGACGAAGCTGCGCGCCGACACCGACCAGCCGATGCTCAACCGGGCGCTGCGCCAGATCTACCCGCCCGGCTCCACCTTCAAGGTGGTCACCGCGGCCGCCGCACTCGCCTCCGGCCAGGTGACGGACATCCACGCGCCCACCGGCGCGCCCTACCCGTACGTCATGCAGGGCACCACCACCGAGCTGGTCAACGACAGCCGGGCCTGCGACGAGGCCGGCCTGTCGCTGGACGAGGCGATGGTCAACTCCTGCAACAGCACGATGGGCTGGCTCGGCACCCAGGTCGGGCTGCAGAGGATGGTGTCCACCGCCCAGTCCTTCGGGTTCAACGACGCCGCCCTCGACGTCCCGGTGCGCGCCGCCCGCTCCAACTTCGACACCAGGATGAACACCTCCCAGGTGGCGCTCTCCTCCATCGGCCAGTACGACACCGCCGCCACCCCGCTGGTCATGGCGATGGTCGCCGCCGGGATCGCCGACAACGGCACGGTCATGCATCCCCAGCTGGTGGACAAGCTGACCCGCAGCGACGGCACCGTCGTCCAGCTCATGCACCCGCAGACGTACCGGCAGGCGGTGAGCCCCTCCGTCGCCGCGAAGGTCCAGCAGCTGATGGTCGACGTCGTCGAGGAGGGCACCGGCAGCAGGGCGCGGATCCCCGGCGCCGTCGTCGGCGGCAAGACCGGCACCGCCCAGCACGGCACCGGCAACGGCGGCACCCCGTACGCCTGGTTCATCGCCTGGGCGCGCCCGGCGGACTCCGGCGGCGTGCCGCCGGTCGCGGTGGCCGTGGTGGTCGCCGACAGCGAGGCCACCGACGTCACCGGCGGCACCCTGGCCGCGCCCATCGCCCGTTCGGTCCTGCGGGCCGTGCTGGACGGCGGCTGATCCCCCGCCGTCACCGGCCGCCCGGCGCGCGCCCCGCCGACACGCCCCCCGACCGGCGGGCACGGCACCGCGGCCGACGGCCCCGAACCGCCCGCCGGCCGCCCCCGTTGTGGCAGGACGCACACCATCAACCGTCGGGGCACCGGGACACGGACCCTCCCAGCCCCTAACCTCTCAGCCATGGTGACCCCCCGGATGCCCGACCGGCCCGTGCCCCGGCGCCGTGCGCGCCGGCGCCCCGCCGTCCCCGGCACCGGGGCGACGCCCGCCGTCCGGGTGCCCCGCCCCCGGTCCGTCCGCCGCCCGGCCGCCCGACGGCTGGCCGGCCACCGCGGCGTCCAACTGCTCGGCTGCGCGATCGCGGCCGGCTGGGCCGCCGCCTTCCCGCTCGTCTCGGACCTGCCCAACCAGGTCTTCTGGGGCACCCTGGCCGGCCCCGCCTACGGCATCGCCGGACTGCTCTGCCTGGTGCTGCCCCGGCGGATCGCCCCGCGCGCCGCCGCCGCGGTGGCGCTGGTCGGTGCGGTGCTGCTGCCGCTGGTGCTGCTCGCCGTGCACGGCCGCCACCAGTCAGAGGTGATGGTGGTCGAACGCTCCGCCCACCTGATGCTGCTCTCCGGCGACCCGTACCTGGCCGCGCCCGTCCGGGCCGCCGACTACAACCCGTACCTGCCCACGATGGTGCTCTTCGGCCTGCCGCGGGCGGTGCTCGGCAGCGCCGGGCCGGCGGCGATGCTGCTCGGCGACGCCCGGATCTGGTTCGCGCTGACCTTCCTCGGCTGCATGCTGGGCAGCTGGTGGCTGCTGCGCCCCGCCCACGACCGCGCCCCGCTGCTGCCGCTCGCCGTGCTCACCGCCTCCCCGCTGATCGGGCTGGCCCTCGCGGTCGGCGGCGTCGACCTGCCCTTGATCGGCGTCTGCTGCCTGGCGATGGCCCTCGCCGCCCGCGGCCGCGCCACCGCCGCCGGGGTGGTGCTCGCCCTCGCCTGCACCCTCAAGTGGACGGCCTGGCCGGCGCTGCCGGTGGCCGCCCTGCTGATCTGGCGGCTGTACGGCCGGCTGCCGGCCGCCCGGGCCGCACTGATCGCGGTCGGCGCCTCGGTGGCGGTGGTGCTGCCGTTCGCGCTGCTCGACGGGCAGGAGATGCGCGAGCAGGTCGTCCGCTTCCCGCTCGGCCTGGCCGCCGTGCAGACCCCGGCCGGCAGCCCGCTGCCCGGCAAGGTGCTGGCCGGCCTCGGCCCGACCGGCCACACCATCTCGCTCACCCTGCTCTGCCTGGGCGGCCTCGCCGTGGCGCTCTGGCTGCTGGCCTACCCGCCGACTTCGGCGGTCGCCGCCTGCGACCTGCTGGCGGCCGGCCTGGCGATAGCGTTCGTGCTCGCCCCGGCCGGGCGGTTCGGCTACCTGGCGCTGCCGGCCGTCCTGGTGATCTGGCCCCGGCTGGCCTCCCGGACGCTCTCCTGGCGGACGTCGGAGCGGGCCGCACTGCCGCCGCGCACCGGACTCGTCCAGGTCTGACCCCCGGGCCCGGACGACAGCCCGGACCCCCCGTCCGGCGCGTCCCGCGCACTGCGCCACGATGATCCAGAACACTCGTGCCGGGACGGCCGGCACCGCAGGGAGGACGGCGGATGGCGCACAGCGACGGACCGGCGGGCACCGACCGCCGGCGCTTCCTCGGACTCGCGGTCGGCGCCGCGGCGGCCGGAGCCGCCGCCACCGCGGGCTGCGCCTCCACGGCCGGCCCCACGCCCCCCGCCGACACCGGGAGGTCCTCCGCGGCCCGCCCCGCGCCCTCCGCCACCGCGGCCGAGAACGCACTGCCCGGCGACCCGGACTGGCGGATCACCCGGCCGGGCTCCGCCGAGGCGATCGAGGGCTTCGCCGACCGGGTGAGCGTGCTGCCCGGCGAGCCCTTCGGCCTGTACGTCTCCACCACGGTGCCCGGGTTCCGGATCCGCGCCTACCGGATGGGCTGGTACGGCGGCACCCGCGCCCGGCTGGTCTGGCACTCGGACGCGCTGCCAGGCACCCGCCAGCCGGACCCGGAGGTGGACGCGGCCACCCGGCAGGTCCGCGCCGGCTGGCGCCGCACCGCCACCGTGCAGACCCGCGGCTGGCCCGAGGGCAGCTACCTGCTGCGGCTGGACGCCGAGGACGGCTCCGCCCAGCGGTACGTGCCGATCACCGTCCGCTCCCGGGCCGCCGCCGGCCGGACGGTGGTGGTCAACGCCGTCACCACCTGGCAGGCCTACAACGAGTGGGGCGGCCACAACCTCTACAACGGCCCCACCGGCGGCCTGGCCACCCGGTCGCTGCAGGTCACCTTCGACCGGCCCTACCGCTACGCCGACGGCGCCGGACTCTTCCTGGTGTACGAGGCGCCGCTGATCGCCCTCGCCGAGCGGCTCGGCCTGCCGCTGGCGTACACCACCACCGTCGACCTGGCCCGCGACGCCGAGCTGCTGCACGGCGCGACCGCGGTGCTCTCGCTCGGCCACGACGAGTACTGGTCGCCCGAACAGCGGGCCCACGTCGCCGCGGCCCGGGACGCCGGCACCAACCTGGCGGTGCTCGGCGCGAACTGCTGCTTCCGCCGGGTCCGCTACGAGCCCTCCGCGCTCGGCCCGGACCGCACGGTGGTCTGCTACAAGGGCGCCTGGCAGGAGGACCCGGGCCGCAGGGCCGGGCACCCCGCCACCAACGACTTCCGGGCCGCGCCGGACGCCGACCCGGAGAGCTCGCTGCTCGGGATGATCTACGACGGCTACCCGGTGGACGCCCCCTACGTGGTCACCGAACCCGGCCACTGGGTGTTCGCCGGGACGGGGGCGAAGGCCGGCGACTCCTTCGCGCACCTGGTCGGCGTCGAGTACGACCGGGTGAACACCGCCTTCCCCACCCCGCGGCCGATCGAGGTCGTCGCGCACTCCCCGGTGGTCTGCGACGGCCGGCGGTCCTTCGCCGACACCGCCTACTGGACGGCCCCGGGCGGGGCCGGGGTGTTCGCCAGCGGCACCATGCGCTGGGTCGAGGCCCTGGACGCCCAGGGCCCCGGCGGGCACGGCAACCACGGCATGGACGGCCGGACGGGCGACCTGGTGCGCCGGGTCACCGAGAACGTCCTCACCGCCTTCGCCGCCGGCCCGGCCGCCCGGACCCACCCGGCCGTGGACAACGTCGCCGCCGTTTACGGCTAGGCCGAAGCTGCGCCCCTAGAAGGTGCACCACTAGGGGCGCGTGGGGGCACCTCCCGGCCCGCCAGGGCTGGGGGAGAACTGCGCAATTCGGATGCGGGCCACCGTCCGGATCAGGGGTGCGCCGGATTCGTCAGGAGCACCACCCCCCGGACTGCGCAGTTCCGCCCCAGCCTTCGGCCGGGAGGTGCCCCCAGCGCCCCTGGGTGCACCCGTAGTTCTTCGAAGACGGGCCGGGCCTCGGGGGGTCAGCCGCCGTTGCCGATGCGGAGCAGCTTGGCGGCGGCCGGTGCGGCCGCCTGGGAGCCGTGGCCGCCGCCCTCGACCTCGGCGGACACCGCGAGGTCGCCGCGGTAGGCGGTGAACCAGCTGTTCGTCCCCTTGCCGTCGACCTCGGCGGTGCCGGTCTTGGCGTAGACGTCGCTGATCCCGGCCATGGGCTCGCGGGCGGTGCCCTCGGTCACCACGGCCCGCATCAGCGAGCGCAGGTCGGCCAGCACCTTCGGGTCGAGGGTGCGGGAGGCCTTGGCCACGTCCGTCTTGCCCGTCACCAGGACGGGCTGGCGGAAGATGCCGCTCTGCACGGTCGCAGAGACGGAGGCCATCGCCAGCGGGTTGGTGCGGATCGCGCCCTGGCCGATGAACTCCGGCAGTGCGCCGTTGATGTTGGACGGCACCGGGATGTCGGTGTCGAAGGCCGGCAGGCCGGTGTGCCAGACGAGGCCGAGGCCGAAGACCTCCTTGGCGATCTTCGGCAGGCTGTCGGCCTGCAGCCTGTCGTGGCCGGTGTTGATGAAGGCGGTGTTGCAGGACTGCGCGAAGTCCTGCCGGAAGGTGAACTCCGGGTGGGCCTCGGGGAAGTCGTTGGAGACCTGCTGACCGCCGGCCGTGGTGCTGGCCGGGCAGGCGATCGGGGTCTGCGGGGTGACTCCGGCCTCCAACAGGGCCGCGCCGGTGACCACCTTCATGGTGGAGCCGGGCGCGGTACCGCCGACGAAGGCCCGGTTCTGCCCGTCGGCGGGGGCGTTGGCGAAGGCCAGGACGTTGCCGGTGCTGGGCTCGATCGCGACCAGCGAGGCCTTGTGGGTGCCGGCCTTGGCCTGCTCCTTCACCGCGTCCTCGGCGGCCTTCTGCAGGGTGGCGTCGAGGGTGAGCTTCAGCGAGGGCACCGGCTTGGGCTCGGTGATCACGAAGAGCTGTTCGGGCTTGGCCTTGCCGGCGTCGTCCGAGATCACCACGCCGCTGCCGGCGTCGGCGGGGTCGCCGGCGGTGCCCTGCTTGAAGACGTCCAGCAGCCCGAGCAGCGAGGGGAAGCCGGTCAGCTGGCGGCCCTTGCGGTCGGTGACCTGCGCGGCCTGCGCGAAGACCGGCTTGACGTCGAGCGTCTTGCCCACCGCCAGGTGCGGGTGCACGACCGCGGGGCCCCACTGCACGGCGGCCCTGCCGTCGCTCATCTTCACCATCGGCAGCACGCCGCTGTACGTCCACGGCTTGCCGGAGCCGGCGAACTCGACCTTGGCGGAGAACGACAGGTTCACCGCCTGGGCCGCGTTGGCCGAGCTCTGGACGGGGGCGCCCGCCGGGGCCGCGGTCGGGCCGCCCGGCGTCATGGTGACCGCCGTCGGCTTGAGTTTGCTGCGGAACGCGGCCAGGGCGGCGTCGGCGGCGTCCGGCCGGTCGGTCTCCTTGCCCGCCGCCTCCAGGTCGCCCTTGGACCAGGCGGCCAGGAAGGCCTTGGCGGCCTCGGCGGCCTGCTCCTGGGTCGGCGAACCCGCGACGACCGTGCGCGGCCCCTTCGGCTTGTCGCCGTCGCCGGTCAGTGCGGTGGCGATGTTGTAGGCGCCGTACCCGCCGACCCCCAGCATCGCCACGCACACCCCGCCGATGCCGATCTTCACGCCCTTGTGCACGGTGTCCCCCACGGTGTAGCCCCGACAGTGGCCGATCGCACCCACGGTAGAACACGGAACGTGTGTGCACCCACGACACTTCGGTCACTCGTGACACACCCGTTGTCCGCGGGCGGCGGTCAGATCCAGCTGGTGAACCACATCCTGGCCCGCCAGTCGTCCATCGGGATCGTCTCCCCCGTATACAGGGGGTGGAAGTACAGAAAGTTCCACATGACCGCGAAAACGAGCAGTCCGGCCGCCGCGCCGCCGACCAGCCGGCGGTCCCGGCCGGCCCCCGCCGGGCCGAGCAGGGCGCCGATCATCATGGTCACCGCCAGCACCAGGAACGGCACGAAGGCGACCGCGTAGAACAGGAAGATCGTGCGCTGCTGGTAGCCGAACCACGGCAGGTATCCCGCGGCCACCCCGCACAGGATCGCCCCGGCCCGCCAGTCGCGCCGCACCGCCCAGCGGTACAGGCAGTACGCCAGCGCCGCGATGCCGGCCCACCACAGCACCGGGGTGCCGATGCCCAGCACCTCGCGGGCGCACTCGGTCGCCGTGCAGCCCGCCTGGCCGGCCTTCGGCGACTCGTAGAAGAAGGAGACCGGCCGGCCGAGCAGCAGCCAGCTCCACGGGTTCGACTGGTAGGTGTGCGGGCTGGTCAGGTGGACGTGGAAGTCGTACATGGTGGCGTGGTAGTGCCACAGGCTGCGCAGGCCCGCCGGGACCCAGCTCACGTCGAACTGCGGCAGCGGCAGGCCCATCAGGTGGTCCGGCGACAGGCCGGCCCGGTGCTCCGCCCAGTCGCGGCCGTAGCCGCCCTTGCCGGGCACCGCGCTGCTGAGGAACCAGCCCGTCCAGGAGGCCAGGTACACGCCGACGGTCACCGCGAACAGCAGCGGCAGCGCCACCACCGCGTCGAACAGGCCCCACAGCAGCCACCGGTGGTTGCCCGCCGCCCGGCGGGTCGAGGCGTCCCAGAGCACGCCCATCACCGCGAACGCCAGCAGCGCGTACAGGCCGCTCCACTTGGTCGCGGTCATCAGGCCCAGCGAGACGCCCGCCGCCAGCCGGTACGGCCGCCAGCCGAGGAACACCCAGTCCGGGCCCGCGCCGGCCTCCAGTCGGCGGGCGACGACGCCCCGCGTCCGGTCCCGGTCCAGCAGCAGGAAGCCGAACGCCGCCACGAACCAGAACATCACCACCAGGTCGAGCAGCGCCGTCCGGCTCATCACGAAGTGCAGGCCGTCGACCGCGAGCAGCAGCCCCGCCACGCAGCCCAGCAGCGTCGAGCGGAACAGCCGCCGCCCGATCCGGGCGATCATCAGGATCGACAGCGTGCCGAGCACCGCCGTCATGAACCGCCAGCCCAGCGGGTTCATCCCGAAGACCTGCTCGCCCAGGCCGATGATCCACTTGCCGACCGGCGGATGGACGATGTACGCCGGGTCCGCCCGGTACGGCACCGTCGGGTGCCCCGCGGTGATCAGGTTGTTGGCGTCGTCCGCCCAGCTGGTCTCGTAGCCGCCCCGCCAGAGCGAGTACGCGTCCTTGGCGTAGTACGTCTCGTCGAAGATCAGCGCCTTCGGCGTGCCCAGGTGCCAGAACCGCAGCAGACCGCCGAAGACCGCCACCGCCACCGGGCCGATCCAGCCCGACCAGCGGCACAGCCACGACCACGGCCCGTCCGACAGGCGCAGCCCCAGCTGCAGCAGCACCGGCGAGGGCGGCACCACCGCCGGGGTCACCCCCGGGCCGTCCGGCATCGGCGGCACCAGCCGCTGCGCCACCGGCAGCGGCTCCGCCGTGCGGTACCCCGCGCGCTCCAGCCGCCGCCGCCAGAACGGCCGCTCCGGCTCCGGTTCCGGGCCGCGCGGCCCGGGCAGGCCCGGAACCGCGGGTGCGCCGCCGGGCGCCGCCGTGGACGCGCTCAGCAGCGCCACGCCGCCCTGGTCGGTGTGGTCCGCGCCCCCAGGCGCCTCGGATGCCGTGTCGCCGCTCACGCGCCACATCGTAGGGGCGCTCCCCCGGAAGCAGGAGGGCCCCCGGGGACCTCCCCCGCGAACCCGCCCGGTTCGTCACCGTTCGCCCCGCTGTCCCGGTGCCGGCCCGGCACTCGCCCGGCCCTGGGAGGATGGTGTCCGTGACAGGTGTACTCGTGCTCGCAGGAACCCCCATCGGCGACGTGGGCGACGCCCCGCCCAGGCTGCTCACCGAGCTCGCCGGGGCCGACGTCGTCGCCGCCGAGGACACCCGGCGGCTGCGCCGGCTGACCCAGGCGCTCGGCGTCGCCCCGACCGGCCGGGTGGTGTCGTACTTCGAGGGCAACGAGGTCGCCCGCACCCCCGAACTCGTCGAGGCGCTGCGCGGCGGCGCCCGGGTGCTGCTGGTCACCGACGCCGGCATGCCCTCGGTCTCCGACCCCGGCTACCGGCTGGTCGACGCGGCCGTCGCGGCCGGCATCCGGGTCACCGCGGTGCCCGGCCCGTCCGCGGTGCTCACCGCGCTCGCCCTCTCCGGCCTGCCGGTCGACCGCTTCACCTTCGAGGGCTTCCTGCCCCGCAAGGCCGGCGACCGGGCCCGCCAGCTCGCCACCGTCGCCGCCGAGCCGCGCACCATGGTCTTCTTCGAGGCCCCGCACCGGATCGCCGAGACGCTCGCCGCGATGGCCGAGGCCTTCGGCGGCGACCGCCCCGGCGCGGTCTGCCGCGAACTCACCAAGACCTACGAGGAGGTCCGCCGCGGCCCGCTGGCCGAGCTGGCCGCCTGGGCCGCCGACGGCGTCAAGGGCGAGATCACCGTCGTGGTGGCCGGCGCCCCGCCCGCCGCGCCGGAGGAGTTCGGCCCCGCCGAGCTCGCCCGCCGGGTCGCCGTCCGGGAGGAGGCCGGGGAGCGCCGCAAGGAGGCCATCGCGGCCGTCGCCGCGGATCTCGGCCTGCCCAAGCGCGAGGTCTTCGACGCCGTGGTGGCCGCGAAGAACGCGGGCTGACCAGGCGTGCTCCCGGCGGGTGCCGGTCGTACCGTGGAGGGAAGCACCCCGGCAGTGCCCGCGTTGCACCGGCTGCGTACAGGTCTTCCCAACGCACGTCCAAGACTTGACAAGTCGGGTGGGAAACCCGCCCGCGCGGGAATCGTCCGGGATGAAGACCCGAGCCGGACGACCGTCCGGCGGGCACCTGGGAGACGGCTATGAGCGAGACGATCGGTAGCCCTCTGACTGGCGAAACGCCCAGCGGCGTCGGACTGACCACCCGACGGCCCCCGAAGGTCGAAACCGTTCGGGAGGCGTACTCCTTCGCGTGCCTGAGCTGCGGCTACGGCTGGGAGCAGGCGTACGACATCGAGCACCACGTGGACCGGGAGGGCCGCATCGTCTTCGAGTACAAGGCGAACGGCGTCCGGGTCCCCTCGCCGCTGCGCGAGCCCACCTGCCCGGGCTGCGGCGGCCACAAGGTCCGGATCATGCGCGAGGGCCGGGTGGCCGGCGCCGAGGGCCAGGTGCACCACGCACCCGGCTACCAGAGCCACCCCGAACCCGAGGAGCCGCGGCGCGCCGCGGCCGAGGAGCAGCACCCGGTGCCCGCCGGGCAGCGCCGCCGCTGGTTCGGCTTCTTCGGGCACCGGGCCGACTGATCCGGCCCGCCCGCCCGGCCCCGCCGACGCCGGAGGGGCCGGGCCCGGGCCGGTAATCGGTCGAGGGCGGTTCCTTCGCGCGACTAAGATTCGGTGGCATGGCGGCCACTGAAGACCACAGCACCACCGACGCCCCGCGCTCGGCGTACTACGTCACGACCCCGATCTACTACGTGAACGACCGCCCGCACCTGGGCCACGCGTACACCACGGTCGCGGGCGACGTCCTCACCCGCTGGCACCGCCAGCGCGGCGAGGACGTCTGGTACCTCACGGGTACCGACGAGCACGGCCAGAAGATCATGCGGACCGCCGAGGCCAACGGCGTCACCCCGCAGGAGTGGTGCGACAAGCTGGTCGAGGAGGCGTGGAAGCCGCTCTGGCGGCACCTGGACATCGCCAACGACGACTTCATCCGCACCACCCAGCAGCGGCACACCGACCGCGTGCAGGAGTTCGTCCAGGACCTCCACGACAAGGGCGAGATCTACAAGGGCGGTTACTCCGGCCCGTACTGCGTCGGCTGCGAGGAGTACAAGCTCCCGGGCGAGCTGCTCCCCGGCGCCACCGAGGACGAGAAGCTCTGCCCGATCCACAAGCGCCCGGTCGAGTGGCTGGAGGAGGAGAACTACTTCTTCCGCCTCTCCGCCTACGGCCCGAAGCTGCTGGAGTTCTACGCGGCCAACCCGGACTTCATCGCGCCCGCCTCCGCCCGCAACGAGGTGCTGCGCTTCGTCGAGCAGGGCCTGCAGGACCTCTCGATCTCCCGCTCCACCTTCAACTGGGGCGTGCCGCTGCCCTGGGACGAGAAGCACGTCCTCTACGTGTGGGTCGACGCGCTGCAGAACTACATCACCGCCGCCGGCTACGGCGCCGACCCGGAGCGCTTCGCCGAGCTGTGGCCGGCCTCCGTTCACCTGGTCGGCAAGGACATCCTCCGCTTCCACGCGGTCATCTGGCCGGCCATGCTGATGGCCGCGGGCCTGCCGCTGCCCAAGCGGGTCGTCGCCAACGGCTGGCTGATGGTCGGCGGCGAGAAGATGTCCAAGTCCAACCTGACCGGCATCGCGCCCACCGACCTCACCTCGCACTTCGGCGTGGACGCCTACCGCTACTACTTCCTGCGGGCGATCCCGTTCGGCACCGACGGCTCGTTCTCCTGGGAGGACTTCACCGCCCGGTACACCTCCGAGCTCGCCAACGACTTCGGCAACCTCGCCTCCCGCGTGGCCGCCATGGTCGGCAAGTACCACGGGGGCACGCTGCCCGCGGCCACCGCCGCCGGCGCCGCCGAGCAGGCCGTCGTCGACGGCCTGGCCAAGGCCGCGGCCGAGGCCGACGCGAAGATCGGCGAGGAGCTGGACTTCGCCGGCGGCATCGCGGCGATCTTCGAGTTCGTCAAGCTGGTCAACGGCTATCTCACCGAGCAGGAGCCGTGGAAGGTCGCCAAGGACACCTCGGACGAGGGGCAGGCCCGCCTCGCCACGATCCTCTACACCGCGGCCGAGGCGCTGCGCGCCACCGCCGTGCTGCTCAACCCGCTGATGCCGGCGACCTCCGCCAAGCTGTGGGACTCGCTCGGCGCGGAGGAGGGCCTCGGCGCCCTCGCCGACCAGACGATCGCCACCGTCGCCGACTGGGGCCGGCTGCCCGTCGGCGCCACCGTCACCAAGGGCGACATCCTGTTCCCCCGCCTGGAAGAGAAGCCCGCCTCCTGATGGCCAAGAAGGACGACGACCGGTCGACCCCGCCGCCGCTGCCGGAACCCCTGGCCGTGGCGGTGGCCGACTCGCACACCCACCTGGACATGCAGGACGGCACCCCCGCCGAGGGCCTCGCCAGGGCCGCCTCGGTCGGGGTGACCACCGTCGTCCAGGTCGGCTGCGACGTGCGCGGCTCGCGCTGGGCGGCGGACCTCGCCGCCGAGTTCGAGGCCGTGCACGCGGCCGTCGCCCTGCACCCCAACGAGGCACCGCGGATCTTCCTCGGCGACCCCGACGGCTGGTCCGGGCAGCACCGGGCCCCCGGCGGGGCCGCCGCCCTCGACGAGGCGCTCGCCGAGATCGACGCCCTCGCCGCCCTGCCCCGGGTCAAGGCGGTCGGCGAGACCGGCCTCGACTACTTCCGCACCGGCCCCGAGGGCGTGGACATCCAGAAGGAGTCCTTCCGGCGCCACATCGAGATCGCCAAGCGGCACGGCAAGGCCCTGGTCATCCACGACCGGGACGCCCACGAGGACGTCATCGCCCTGCTCCTGGAGGAGGGCGCGCCCGAGCGCACCGTCTTCCACTGCTACTCCGGCGACGCCGCGATGGCCGAGACCTGCGCCGAGCACGGCTGGTACCTCTCCTTCGCCGGCCCGGTCACCTACAAGGCCAACCACGCCCTGCGCGAGGCCCTCGCGGTGACCCCGCTCGACCGCGTCCTGATCGAGACGGACGCGCCCTTCCTCACCCCGCACCCCTTCCGCGGCCGCCCCAACGCCCCCTACCTGATCCCGGTCACCCTCCGCGCGATGGCCGCCCACCGCGGCATCACCGAGGACGAGATGGCCACCGCGATCGCCGAGAACACCGCCCGCGCCTTCGGGTACTGACTCGAACGAAGGTCCCATTCCGGCGGAACGCTTCTGCACCCTCGCGCCACCCCCATGCTGGTTAGCATGAGTGCAGCGAGGGAGGTGGCGATGACCGCCGAGCCGATCGACCGGAACCACCCGCTGTCCCAGGAGTGGACGTACGAGCAGGTCAAGGACCTCGATCTGCCGTTCGAATGGGATCTGGTGGACGGAATCATCATGGTGCGGGGGCAGACGAATCTCTGGCACGACCAGGTGCGTTCCGCCGTCGAGCGGGCGCTCTTCGCCGGGCGGACAGCGCCGTACAGCGTGCTGCCCGAGCGATGCGTGCTGCTCGATCCGGAGAACACCACGAAGCCGGACGTCGTGGTCTTCGACAAGACCGGCATCGACGTCTTCGAGCTGGAGTGCCTTCCGCCGGAGGCCGTGGTGCTGATGGTGGAGGTCGTGTCGCACGGCACCCGGGCGAACGACCGCTTCCGCAAGCCGGGCCAGTACGCCGAGAAGAAGATCCCCTCCTACTGGCGGGTCGAGCGCTCCGACGACGGCCTCCCGGTCGTCCACGAGTTCCGGCTGGACGAGGAGCAGGGCGTCTACCTGCCGGTCGCCGTCCACGAAGGACTGCTGGTCACGGCGGTGCCGTTCCCGGTGGAGATCGACCTCAAGCAGGTCGTCGAACTCTGAGGTGCCGCGGCGCCCGTATCCTTGCGGGGTGAGCAGCACCGATCCCGCACCCGCCGCCGACCACCACCTGCTCGGCGCGGCCGACATCCGCGAGCTGGCGGCCGCCTTCGGCGTCAAGCCGACCAAGCAGCGCGGGCAGAACTTCGTCATCGACGGCAACACCGTGCGGCGGATCGTCCGCGCCGGCGGGGTGACCGCCGAGGATAGCGTGGTCGAGGTCGGCCCCGGGCTCGGCTCGCTGACCCTGGCGCTGCTGGAGGTGGCCGCGCACGTCACCGCCGTCGAGATCGACCCGCTGCTCGCCCGGCACCTGCCGACCACCGTCGCCTCCCGGATGCCGGAGAAGGCGAAGGACTTCGACCTGGTGCTGAGCGACGCCATGGAGGTCACCGAACTGCCCGGCCCGGCGCCCACCGCGCTGGTCGCCAACCTGCCCTACAACGTGGCGGTCCCGGTGCTGCTGCACATGCTGCAGACCTTCCCGAGCATCGAGCGCACCCTGGTGATGGTGCAGAGCGAGGTCGCCGACCGGCTCGCCGCCAAGCCCGGCAACAAGGTGTACGGCGTGCCCTCGGTGAAGGCCAACTGGTACGCCGAGGTGAAGCGCGCCGGCGCGATCGGCCGCAACGTGTTCTGGCCCGCGCCGAACGTCGACTCCGGGCTGGTGTCGCTGATCCGCCGCGACCCGCCGAAGACCTCCGCCTCCCGCGCCGAGGTGTTCGCCGTGGTCGACGCCGCGTTCGCCCAGCGCCGCAAGACCCTGCGGGCCGCCCTGGCCGGCTGGGCCGGCTCGCCCGCCGGCGCCGAACAGGCGCTCGCCGCCGCCGGAATCGACCACAAGCTGCGCGGCGAGATGCTGACGGTCGAACAGTTCGCCGCCATCGCCGAGCACAAGCCCGAGGCCCAGAAATGATCACGGTTCGCGTCCCCGCCAAGGTCAACGTCCAGCTCGGCGTCGGCGGCCTGCGCGCCGACGGCTTCCACGACCTGGCCAACGTCTTCTTCGCCGTCGGCCTCTTCGACGAGGTCACCGCCACCCCCGGCGAGGGCGTCACGCTCTCCTGCACCGGCCCCGACGCGGCGTCCGTCCCGCTGGACGACAGCAACCTCGCCGCCCGCGCGGCCCGGCTGCTCGCCGCCCACCACGGCCTCGCCGACCCGGGCGTCCACCTGCACATCGCCAAGGCCATCCCGGTGGCCGGCGGGATGGCCGGCGGCAGCGCGGACGGCGCCGCCGCCCTGGTCGCCTGCGACGCGCTCTGGGGCCTGGCCACCCCGATCGGGACCTTGCTGGAGCTCGCCGCCGAGCTCGGCTCCGACGTGCCGTTCGCCCTGCTCGGCGGGGTCGCGCTGGGCCGCGGCCGAGGCGAGATCCTGGACGCGCTGCCGGTCGCCGGCACCTTCCACTGGGTGTTCGCGGTCGCCGACGGCGGGCTCTCCACCCCGGCCGTCTTCCGCGAGTGCGACCGGCTCCGCGAGGAGGCCGGCACCGGCTCCTCGGAGGCCGACGTCCCCACCCCGGACGCCGACCCGGCGCTGCTCGCCGCCCTCGCCTCCGGCGACCCGGTCGCACTGGCCGCCGCGCTCACCAACGACCTGCAGGCCGCCGCCCTCTCGCTGCGGCCCTCGCTCGCCGACACCCTGCACGCGGGCACCGAGGCCGGCGCGATCGGCGCCCTGGTCTCCGGCTCCGGCCCGACCTGCGCCTTCCTCGCCAAGGACGCCGAGTCCGCCGAGGCGATCGCCGCCGCCCTGCGGACCTCCGGCACCTGCCGCACCGCCCACGCCACCCACGGCCCCGTCCCGGGCGCGGAGGTCAGCGCACCCAGGCCTTGAACGGCTCGGTGTCCAGGCTGATCCCGGCCGGGTCGGGCAGCACGACGGTCTTGCCGAACGGCCGCCGCACCAGGCTCACGTACTGCCCGTCCTCGGGCTCGCTGTGGACCAGCACCTCGCAGCTGTCCCGGTCGACCAGCAGGTAGACCGGGATGCCGGTCTCTGCGTAGGCCCGTGGCTTCTCGTCCCGGTCGCGGCGGTCGGTGTCGGTGTCGTACGAGGTCACCTCGACCACCATCACGGCGCGGTCGGCATCGGCCCACTCGCCCTGACCGGCGAAGCTGCCCTCCGGGGCGAGCACACCGTCCGGCTTGGCGTGGCCCTTGCGGTAGGTCTCCACCCGCAGCCCGCGCTCGGGGTACAGCCAGAGGTCGGGGCGCTGCTGCATGCACTGCTTCATCACCCAGCGGATGATCTCGTCGTGGTCGCCGTCCGGCACTGCCTTGACCCCCAGCCGCCCGTGGATGAATTCCATCCGCACACCCTCGCGCTCGGCCGCCAGGGCGATGCGCTCGAACTCCTCGGCCAGCATCTGCGGCCGGTCCTCCACCGCGGTCACCGCACACCTCCCGCTCTCCGGTTCGCTGCTGCGACCCTCGCACGGTACCGCGCCGGAGTCCGGGCCGGGACGTTCCCGCCTCCCACTAGGCTGGGTGGTCGGAGATCCCTCTCGACCCCTCCCAGGAGCGCAGCAGCAGTGGCCGTCAACCTCGCCACCATCGAGTCCGTCAGCAAGGTGTACGGCACCCGTGCCCTGATGGACGGGGTGAGCCTCGGCGTCAGCGAGGGGGACCGGATCGGCGTCGTCGGGCGCAACGGCGACGGCAAGACCACCCTGATCCGGATGCTCGCCAAGCTGGAGGAGCCGGACAGCGGCCGGATCACCCACTCCGGCGGGCTGCAGATGGCCGTCCTCACCCAGCACGACTCCCTCGACCCCGAGGCCACCATCCGGCACGAGGTGATCGCCGACCGGGCCGACCACGAGTGGCTCGGCGACGCCCGGATCCGCGACATCATCGAGGGCCTGTTCGGCGGCCTCGACCTGCCGGGCTTCGCCGACGGCCTGGACACCGTGATCGGCCCGCTCTCCGGCGGCGAGCGCCGCCGGATCGCGCTGGCCAAGCTGCTGCTCGGCGAGCCCGACCTGATCGTCCTGGACGAGCCCACCAACCACCTCGACGTGGAGGGCATCGCCTGGCTCGCCCGCCACCTGCAGGCCCGCCGCTCGGCGCTGGTCTGCGTCACCCACGACCGCTGGTTCCTCGACCAGGTCTGCACCCGGATGTGGGACGTCCAGCGCGGCGAGGTCCGCGAGTACGAGGGCGGCTACTCCGACTACGTCTTCGCCCGCGCCGAGCGCTCCCGGATCGAGGCGACCGAGGAGCAGAAGCGGCAGAACCTGGCCCGCAAGGAGCTGGCGTGGCTGCGCCGCGGCGCCCCCGCCCGCACCTCCAAGCCGCGTTACCGGATCGAGGCGGCCAACGCGCTGATCGCCGACGTGCCGGAGCCGCGCGACAAGTCCGAGCTGATGAAGTTCGCCAACGCCCGCCTCGGCCGGACGGTGTTCGACCTGGAGGGCGTGAGCGTCAAGGCCGGCCCCAAGCACCTGCTGGACCACCTGACCTGGCAGCTCGGCCCCGGCGACCGGATCGGCCTGCTCGGGGTCAACGGCGCCGGCAAGACCTCGCTGCTGCGGGCCATGCAGGCCGCGTACGCGACCGAGGGCGACGTGCAGCCGGCCGGCGGTGTGATCAAGGTCGGCAAGACCGTGCGCCTGGCGTACCTCTCGCAGGAGGTCGCCGAGCTGGACCCGGCGATCCGGGTGCTGCAGGCCGTCGAGCAGGTCCGCGGCCGCGTCGACCTCGGCAAGGGCCGGGAGATGAGCGCGGGTCAGCTCTGCGAGCAGTTCGGCTTCGGCAAGGACAAGCAGTGGACGCCGGTGGGCGACCTGTCCGGCGGCGAGCGCCGCCGCCTCCAGCTGCTGCGGCTGCTGATGGACGAGCCCAACGTGCTCTTCCTCGACGAGCCCACCAACGACCTCGACATCGAGACGCTCAACCAGCTGGAGGACGTCCTCGACGGCTGGCCCGGTTCGATGATCGTGATCAGCCACGACCGCTTCTTCATCGAGCGCACCACCGACACCGTCTACGCGCTGCTCGGCGACCGGCGGATGCGGATGCTGCCGAACGGCGTCGACGAGTACCTGGAGCGGCGGGCCAAGATGGCCGAGTCGGCCGCGCCGGCCGCCGCCGCGGCCCCGGCCGCACCGGCGAAGCCCGCCGCGGACACCCGGGCGGTGAAGAAGGAGATGCAGAAGCTGGAGCGGCAGATCGCCAAGCTGGACGACCAGGAGTCCAAGCTGCACGCCCGGCTCGCCGAGCACGCCGCCGACTTCTCCAAGGTCGCGGAACTGGACGCCGAGCTGCGGAAGGTCCGTGACGAGAAGGAGGAGCTGGAGATGGCCTGGCTGGAGCTGGCCGAACAGGTCTGACGTCACGGCGAAGGGCGCCCCGCCGGGGCGCCCTTCGGCGTTCCGCGGCGCTCAGCGCCGGGGGCGGAACCGGCGGACGGTCTCCCAGCCGGCGGCGGGCAGCAGGGCCGCGGCGAGGAGCGCCCAGGCGGCCGAACCCCCGTGGCGGTACTGGGCGACGCCCAGGTCGAGCAGCAGCAGGGTGAGCGCGAGGCAGAGCACGGCGAAGAGCTTGTCGAACACGCCGTTGTCGTCGAACACGTTGTTCACGTGCGGCCTTTCGGAGGCGGAGGCGGCCACCATACCGCCGCGCCCCGGGCGGCGCACCACCCCGGCTCCCGTCCGGCCGTTCGCTCCCGAATCACCCGTGTGCCTGCTGTCCTCGCAGCTCAGCGCCTTGCCAGGGTGGGCGTCATGACGCATGACACCCCATCAGCGGGCGATCCGGCGGCGCTGCGCCGGGTGGCCGCCGCGGCCCTCCTCGGCACCGCCGTCGAGTTCTACGACTTCTTCATCTACGGCACGGCCGCCGCCCTGGTCTTCGGCCGGGTCTTCTTCCCCGGGCTGGGGGCGGTCGGCTCGCTGCTCGCCGCCTTCTCCGTCTACGCGGTGGCCTTCGTGGCCCGCCCGTTGGGCGCGGTGCTGTTCGGACACTTCGGCGACCGGCTCGGCCGGCGGGCGACCCTGGTGGTGTCGCTGCTGCTGATGGGCCTGTCCACCGCGGCGGTGGGCCTGCTGCCCGACTACGGCCGGTGGGGCGGCTGGGCGCCGGTGCTGCTCACGGTGCTGCGCTTCTGCCAGGGGCTGGGGCTGGGCGGCGAGTGGGGCGGTGCGGCCCTGCTGCTCGCGGAGCACGCCCCGGCGGGCCGCCGCGGCCGGTACGGCGGGCTGCTGCAACTCGGGCCGTGCGCCGGGTTCTTCCTGGCGACGGGGGTCTTCCTGGTGCTGGGCGCGGTGCTGGACGAGGCGGCCTTCCTCGCCTGGGGCTGGCGGGTGCCGTTCCTGGTGTCCCTGGTGCTGGTGGCGATCGGCCTGTTCGTCCGGCTGCGGGTGGCGGAGAGCCCGGTGTTCCGCGCGGAGCGGGCGCGCTCGCGGGTGCCGGTGGCGGAGGTGCTGGCCCGGCACGGCCGCCCGGTGCTGCTCGGTGCGGGTGCGGTGATGTCCGGGTACGCGCTGTTCTACCTGACGACCACCTACGCGCTGGCGCACCTGACGGCGGACCTGGGGGTGGCCAGGACCCCGGTGCTCGGCCTGCTGATGGCGGGCGCGGTGCTGAAGGGCGGCACGGTGGTGCTCGCCTCGCGGGCGAGCGACCGGTTCGGCCGGCGGCGGACGCTGGCCACCGCGACGGCCCTGGCGGCGCTCTGGTCGGCGGTGCTCTTCCCGCTGCTGGAGACCGGCCGGACGGCGTGGATCGCGCTCGCCCTGCTCGGGGCGATGGCGCTGCTCGGCGCGATGCTCGGGCCGGTCGCCGCGTACCTGCCGGAGCTGTTCTTGACCCGGGTGCGCTACACGGGGGCGGCGCTGGCCTACAACCTGGCGGGCGTGGTGGGCGGGGCGACGGCGCCGCTGGTGGCGACCCGGCTGACCGCCGCGTACGGGACGGCCGTGCCGGTCGGCTGGTACCTGGCGGCGCTCGGCGGGGTGTCGGTGCTGTGCGTGCTCGGCCTGCCGGAGACCCGCGGGGCGGAGCTGGACGCGGCCGGCCGCCGGATCCCCGTGCTGGGCGGGGGTGCGGCGGCCGGGCGGTGACGGTGCGTCGGGGTGCCGGTGCGTCAGACGGCCAGGGCGGCCCGGCCGGCCAGGGTGATCGCGGCCTGGTTGGCGACCCGCTCGCCGAGGTGCTCGGCGGTGGCGATGTCGGCCTTGTGGACGCCCTCCGGGCCCTGGTCGTTGTTGGTCTGGGCGCCGGCGCCGAGGAACAGGCCGAGGCGGTTGAGGTCGTTCTCCGAGGCGGTGGTGGAGTTCCAGCCCGGGTGCAGGCCCAGGTTCACCCAGTGCATGCCGTGCTGGGCGGCGAGCACCGTGAAGAACTGCAGGGTGTGCAGCTTGTCGCCGCTCTTCGAGGCGGAGTTGGTGAAGCCGGCGGCCAGCTTGTCCTTCCAGGTCTGGCCGAACCAGCGCTTGGAGCTGGCCTCGGCGAAGGCGTGGAAGGCGCCGGAGGCGGTGCCCATGTAGGTCGGCGAGCCGAAGACGATCGCGTCGGCGGCGTCGAGCTGCGCCCACTGCTCCTCGGTGATGGCGTCCACGGCGATCTGCACCGCGTCGGCGCCGGCCGCGGCGGCACCGCGGGCGACGGCCTCGGCCAGCACGGCGGTGTGGCCGTAGCCGGAGTGGTAGGCGATGGCGACGGTGGGACGGATGGCGGTCGTCATGCGGGATGACTCCTCGAAAGGGGGCGGACGGATGCCCGGGTGGCCGGACGGACGGGCCGGCCGGGGCTGATGGTCTCCAATGTAGACCAGGTCTCCGATGGTTACCAACTCCCGATTGGAGACCGCCGGCGCTACCCTTGCGGTATGGCCACCCCCCAGCAGACCGCCGACCCGCGCCCCGAGACCCCGGACACCTGTCCCGGCGGCGACCAGGGGTTCGACATCTTCGCCGCCGTCTGCCCCAGTCGGGACGTGTTCGCCGAGCTCGCCGACAAGTGGTCGCTGCTGCTCCTGCTGAGCCTGCACAGCTGCGGCGAGCAGCGGTTCTCCGAGCTCCAGCGCGCGGTCGGCGGGGTCAGCCGCAAGATGCTCACCCAGTCCCTGCGCGCCCTGGAGCGGGACGGGCTGGTGCTGCGCACCGTCCACCCGGAGACCCCGCCGCGGGTCGTCTACGGGCTGCTGCCGCTGGGCCGCACCCTCGCGGAGCGGATCGCCCCGCTCGGCGACTGGGTCGAGTCCTACGCCGGCCAGGTGGTGGCGGCGCGCGAGCGTTTCGACCGGGCGCACGGCGGGGCCTGCACCCCGCAGGACTGATCCGGGGCCCGATCGAAGCGCCCGCGACCGATTTCCCTTTCCGGCCGCCCACCCTGTAATGTCTTCCTCGTTCGCGGGGAACACCGGGAACACACCGAGAACAAGCCCCTATAGCTCAGTCGGTAGAGCGTCTCCATGGTAAGGAGAAGGTCTGCGGTTCGATTCCGCATGGGGGCTCCACGGAGCTCGAAGGCCCTCGCCGCAAGGCGGGGGCCTTCGGCGTTTCCCCGCATGCATTCCCCGGGCATTCCCCGGACCTTCCCGAGCCCCGTTCCGGGCCACCCGGCGGCCTGGCGGACCCGCCGGGGATGCGCTGTGATGGTGCGTCACGCGCCGCGCCGAGGGCGGAGGTCCCCGGCGGAACGGCGCGGGGGACTGGGGGAGGGCGCCGTGGGCGTTCGGCTCGTGATCGTCGACGACCACCGCCTGCTGGCCGAGGCCCTGGCGGCCGCCCTGCGGCTGCGCGGGCACCGCGTCCTCGCCGTGGGGGCGCCCGCCACCGCCGTCGGCGGCCTAGTCGCCGGGCGGCGACCCGAGGTCTGCCTGCTGGGGATCGCCGAACCGGCCGAGGACGCCGACCCGTTCGGCCCGCTGCGGCAGCTGCGCGCGGAGCGGCCCGAGCTGGCCGTCGTGGTGCTCGGCCCGGTCGGCGACCCCGGGCGGGTGGCGGCGGCCTTCGCCGCCGGCGCGGCCGGCTACGTGCGCAGCGACGAGCGGATCGAGGTCGTCGAGCGCGCCGTCGCCCGGGTCCGGGCAGGCGAGGCCGCGGTCGCCGTCGACGTGCTGCAGGGCGCCTTCGAGGCGCTGCTGCGCCCGGCCGCCGAGCCGGACGACGACGCCGTACGGCTGCTGCGGCTGCTCACCCGGCGCGAGGCCCAGGTGCTGGCGCGGATCGCCGAGGGCGAGGACACCGCGGCGATCGCCGCGGGGATGGGCATCGCCTCCAGCACCGCGCGCACCCACGTCCAGCGGGTGCTGGTGAAGCTGGGCGCCCGCTCCCGGCTGGAGGCGGCGGCGGTGGCCGCCAGGACCGGGCTGCTGGACCGGGTGGACCGGTCCGCCTGACCCTTCGCGAACTCCCTCGGATGTTGACTTGTGCTCGGTGATGTTCGAATATGTTGGAGAGCGAGGAGATCGGAGCAGTCCACCGTGAAGAAGACCGTCACCAAGCTCGCGGACGGCCGCGAGCTCATCTACTTCGACACGGACGGCTCCGTGCTGCGGGACTCCGCCGACCTGCGCCCGCTGGAGCCCGCGGCGAGCCTCTCCGAGATCCGCCAGGACCCGGTCAGCGGCGACTGGGTGACCGTCGCCGCCCACCGGCAGGCCCGCACCTACCACCCGCCGGCCGACGAGTGCCCGCTCTGCCCGTCCCGCGACGGGCGGCTCAGCGAGATCCCCGCCGGCGACTACCAGGTCGCGGTCTTCGAGAACCGCTTCCCGTCCCTGGCCGCCGACGCCGCCGCGCACGCGGCCGACCACCACCACCCGGTCGCCGAGTCCGCCGCCGGCACCGGCCGCTGCGAGGTGGTCTGCTTCACCGCCGACCACGCGAAGTCCTTCGCCGACCTCGACGAGCGGCACGCCCGCCTCGTCCTCGACGCCTGGACGGACCGGACGGCCGAGCTGTCCGCCCTGCCCGGCGTCCGCCAGGTGTACTGCTTCGAGAACCGCGGCGCGGAGATCGGCGTCACCCTCGCCCACCCGCACGGGCAGATCTACGCCTTCCCCTTCGTCACCCCGCGGACGGCCCGCGCCATGGCACGGGCCGCCGACCACCGGGCCCGCACCGGCCGCAACCTCTTCGAGGACCTGCTCGCCGCCGAACGCGCCGACCCCGTCCGGGTGGTGCTGGCCGGCGAGCACTGGACGGCCTTCGTCCCGTTCGCCGCCCGCTGGCCCTACGAGGTGCACCTCCACCCGAACCGCCGGGTGCCCGACCTGACCGGCCTCACCGAGGCCGAACGCGCCGAGCTCCCCGCCGTCCTCCTGGAACTGCTGCGCCGCTTCGACCGGCTGTTCATCGAGCCCGGGCAGAATGAGCAGGCCCAGCCGACGCCGTACATCGCGGCCTGGCACCAGGCGCCCGCCCTCGGAGGAGAGGAGCTGGCACTGCACCTGGAGCTGTTCACGATCCGTCGTACGGTGGGCAAGCTCAAGTTCCTCGCCGGCGTCGAGTCCGGCATGGACGCGTTCGTCAACGACGTGTCGCCCGAGACGGCGGCACAGCGCCTGCGGGAGGTCGCATCATGAGTAAGTACCTGGTCACGGGTGGTGCCGGGTATGTGGGCAGCGTGGTCGCCGCCCACCTGCTGGAGGCCGGACACCAGGTCACCGTGCTCGACGACCTCTCGACCGGCTTCGCCGAGGGCGTCCCGGCCGGTGCCGAGTTCGTCCGCGGCCGGATCCAGGACGCCGCCGAGGTGCTCGACGGCTCCTACGACGGCGTCCTGCACTTCGCCGCCTCCTCGCAGGTCGGCGAGTCCGTCGCCGACCCGGAGAAGTACTGGCGCAACAACGTGGCCGGCTCCCTGGAGCTGATCTCCGCGATGCGCAAGGCCGGCGTGCGCAAGCTCGTCTTCTCCTCCACCGCCGCCGTCTACGGCGAGCCCGAGGCCGTCCCGATCGCGGAGACCGCCCGCACCGCACCCACCAACACCTACGGCGCCACCAAGCTCGCCGTCGACCACCTGATCACCAGCGAGGCCGTCGCCCACGGCCTCGCCGCCGTCTCGCTGCGCTACTTCAACGTGGCCGGCGCCTACGGCAGCTCTTCGGGTGTCGCCTTCGGCGAGCGCCACGACCCCGAGTCGCACCTCATCCCGCTGGTCTTCCAGGCCGCCCTCGGCCAGCGCCCGCACATCGCCGTCTACGGCGACGACTACCCGACCCCGGACGGCACCTGCATCCGCGACTACATCCACGTCGCGGACCTCGCCGAGGCCCACCTGCTCGCCCTCGACGCCGCCCGGCCCGGCGAGCACCTGATCTGCAACCTCGGCAACGGCAACGGCTTCTCCGTCCGCCAGGTCATCGAGTCCGTCAAGCGCGTGACCGGCCGTGAGATCCCCGTCGTCACCGCCGAGCGCCGCCCCGGCGACCCGGCCGTCCTGGTCGCCTCCGCCGCCCGCGCCCACGAGGCGCTCGGCTGGCGGCCCCGCCGCCCCGAGCTCGACGACATCGTCGCCGACGCCTGGGCCTTCACCCTGGAGAAGCGAGCCTGATGACAGATGCCCAGTCCGTCCGCGACGGCGCCGCCCCGGCAGGGGTCTGGGCGGCGCCCGGCCGGGTCAACCTGATCGGCGAACACACCGACTACAACGACGGCTTCGTGCTGCCCGTGGCCCTGCCGCAGGCCGCCCGCGCCGACGTCCGGCTCCGCACCGACGGCCTGCTCCGCCTGCACAGCGAGCAGGCCGGGGGCGGTCCGGTGGAGCTCGCGGTGGCCGATCTCGTCCCCGGCGGCGTGGACGGCTGGGCCAAGTACCCGGCCGCCGTGGTGTGGACGCTGCGGGCGGCCGGGTACGGGGTCGGCGGCGCCGACGTCCGCATCGACAGCTCGGTGCCGACCGGGGCGGGCCTGTCCTCCTCGGCCGCCATCGAGTGCGTGGTCGCCACCGCCTACAACGACCTGCACGGCCTCGGCCTCGACGGCCCGGCCCTCGCCCGGCTCGCCCAGCGCGCCGAGAACGAGTTCGTCGGCGTGCCCTGCGGGATCATGGACCAGATGGCCTCGGTCTGCTGCACCGAGGGCAACGCGCTCTTCCTGGACACCCGCGACCTCGCCCAGCGGCAGGTCCCGCTCGACCTCGCCGGGGCCGGCCTGCGGCTCCTGGTGATCGACACCCGGGTCAAGCACGACCTCGCCGACGGCGCCTACGCCGAACTCCGGGCCGGCTGCGAACGCGCCGCCGCGCTGCTCGGCCTGCCCGCCCTGCGGGACCTCGACCCCGCCGGGCTGGCCGCCGCGCTGGAGCGGCTGCCCGCGGAACTGCGGCCGCCGGTGCGGCACGTGGTCACCGAGAACGCCCGCGTCCGGGAGGCGATCGCCCACCTCGACCTCGGCGACCTCGCCGCGCTCGGGCCGATCCTCACCGCCGGGCACGCCTCGCTCCGCGACGACTACGAGGTCTCCTGCCCCGAGACCGACCTCGCGGTCGACACCGCCGTCGCGGCCGGCGCCCTCGGCGCCCGGATGACCGGCGGCGGCTTTGGCGGCTCCGTCATCGCCCTGACCGCCGCCGACACCCTCGACGCGGTCGCCGCCGCCGTCACCACCGCCTTCACCGACGCCGGCTACGCGGCCCCCCGCACCTTCACCGCCGTCCCGGCCCGGGGCGCGCACCGCATCGGCTGAGGGGCACCGGCGCGCGGGGTGCACCGTTCGCGGTGCGCCCCGCGCCGTCCGCGCGGACCCGGTTCGTGGTTGCTGCGCGAAGGTCAAATCCCCAGGGAATGAAGAAACTTCACCAATCCCCCACCCTTCACGCGCCCCTCCCGTACGCTGAGTCCGGTACCGGTGGGGGTCGGCGCCGGAGCAGGGGGGACGAACGATGGGACGTACTCGCGTCCTGGTGGTCGACGACCACCGCATCTTCGCCGAGGCGCTGGCCACGGCGCTCGCCGCCGAGCCCGAGATCGAGGTCGGCGCGGCCGGCACCGCCGCCGCCGCCGAACGCGCGCTGGAGCGCGCCGCCGCCGAGGGACGCCCGTACGACATCGTCCTGGTGGACGCCGACCTGACCCCCGCGGTCGGCCGTCCCGGCCAGGCCCGCTCCCGCGACAGGTTCCCCGTCGCGGTCGTGCCGCTGCCGCGCCGCGAGTCCTCGCCGGCGCCGACGCCCGGCGACGGCATCGCCCTGGTGGCCCGGATCTGCCGCACCCATCCGGCGCTCCGCGCCGTGGTGCTCGCCACCGACGACGACCCGCGCCGCGCCGTGCGCGCGCTGCAGGCGGGGGCGTCGGGCTGGGTCGCCAAGGAGAGCTCGCTGGGGCGGCTACTGGCCGTCGTCCGTGGGGTGCTGCGCGATGAGACGCACCTGCCGCCGGCCCTGCTGACGGGCGTGGTGCGGGAGTTGACCAGTGCCCGGCGCGACCGGACGGAGAGCGAGCGGCTGGTCGGCACGCTGACCCCCCGTGAGGAGGAGGTGCTGCGGTGCATGGTGGCCGGCCTCGGCCGGCAGGCCGTCGCCGAACGGCTGTACCTCTCGCCGCACACCGTCCGCACCCACATGCAGAACGTCCTCGGCAAGCTCGGGGTGCACTCCACCCTCGCCGCCGTCGCGGTGGCCCGCCGGGCGGGCATCACGCCCTCCGAGCCGCTGCCCCCGCTCGCCCCGGCTCAGCCACCGCACCCGCCGACCGTCGCCTCGAACGCAGGCCCGGGCGCCGGCTGAATCGTTTCCTCGCGCCCGCGCCGGGCGGGGGAGCGGCCGGACGCCACACCCAGGTACCGACTCCGTCAGGTCAGGAGACCGGAGGACAGATGTCGCCCAACAGCACCGCCGCCCGTCCCGATGCACAGCCCGTCCCGCTCGCCGGGGCGGCCGCGGCGGCGTTCCCGTCCGGCCGTCCCCTTGCGCCGTACGGGTCCGGACAGGTGTCGCGGCCCGGCCCGACCGGGAATGTCATCCGGGGCGTGTCTCACGGATCTTGTCGGATCAGCCTGCGGCGTCCGGGTGCGTGCCCGGAGGCGCGGGCCCGGCAAGATCCGTGAGACACGCCCCAGTCCGCACCGGTCGAGACCAGGGAGCACAGCGTGGCGACGGGTAGTTGGCAGGTCCCCCAGGGCAGCATGCCGCTGGAATTCCTCCCCGAGCTGGACGTTCCGAAGGCCGGGCCGCAACGCCGCTGGACGATCCTGCTGCGCTGGCTGCTGCTGATCCCGCAGTTCGTCGTGGTGTGGGTGCTGGGGGTGCTGGCGATCCCGGCCGTCATCGTCGGCTGGTTCGGCGCGCTGTTCCTCGGCCGGCTGCCGGAGCCGATCGAGGAGTACCTCTCGGGCTTCGTCGGCTGGGACACCCGGGTGCGGGCCTCCGCCATGCTGCTGGTCGACGACTACCCGCCGTTCGCCTGGCGGCCCGAGGACTACCCCGTCCGGGTGGAGTTGCGGCCCGGCGAGCTGAACCGGCTCGCCGTGTTCTTCCGCCTGATCCTGATGATCCCGGCGGCGATCGTGCAGAGCCTGGTGCTCAGCGGCTGGTACGCGATCGCCTTCGTCGTCTGGCTGATCGCGCTGATCCTCGGCCGGATGCCCGAGCCGCTGTTCGGCGCGACCGCCGCGACGCTGCGCTACGCGATGCGCTTCGGCGCCTACGTGCTGATGCTCACCCCGGCCTACCCCAAGCGGCTGTTCGGCGACGACGGGCTGCCGCCGGTGGCGGCAGCCCGTTCCGCGACCCGCCCGCTGATCCTCTCGGGCGGCGCCAAGGCGCTGGTCGTGCTGTTCCTCGTGCTCGGCCTGGTCAGCGGAAGCGTCCGGGCCTTCGTCGACGACGACAACAACGGCTACTACGGCCTGCGGGCACCCCGCGGCAGCAGCACCGCGCCCGCCAGCCCGAGGCAGACCAGCGCCGCCACGGCCGCGAATCCGCTCACCGCGGGCAGCAGGCCGTAGCGCTGGGTCAGCCAGCCGACCGCCACGATCGGCAGCGAACTGCCCAGGTAGACGATCACCCACAGCGCCGACAGCTCACTGCCCCGGCGCTCCGGGTCCATCGCCGCGACCGCCGTGGTGAACAGCGAGCGGAACGCCACGCCCTGGCAGGCCCCGCCCAGCACGCTGCCGATGAACAGCAGCGCCGGCGTGCCCGTGTACCCGGCGGCCACCACCAAGGCCAGGCCCGTCGCCAGGCCGCCCAGGCCCGCGGCGATCACCGGCCGGTCCGCGGTCGGCGGCACCAGCAGCTGCGCCGCGGCCGAGGAGCCCAGCAGCAGCGCCGCCACCACCGCGCCGGTCAGGTGCGAGTCCGAGTGCAGCAGCCGCGCCGCGAAGGCCGGCGCCAGCGACAGGTACACCCCGAACACCGCGTACGAGACGAAACCGGCGCCGGCCGCCAGCAGGAAGGTCCGGCGGCCGCGGCGCGGCAGCCGCAGCCGCTGCGGACGCAGGTGAGCCGGGGTGGTGATGCGCGGCGGCGCGGCCGGCGGGCGCACCCGGCCGGGCATCCGCGGGTGCACGACGGCCAGCGGCACGCACAGTGCCAGCAGCGCCAGGGCGTGCAGCAGGAACGGGGTCAGCAGCGGGTGCGCGCCGGTGGCGAGGCTCGCCCCGACCACCGGGCCGAGCGCGACGCCGCCCGCCGAACAGGCCAGGGTCAGCTTCGCGGCCAGCGAGGGCCGGTCCGGCAGCAGGTCGCCGAGCGCCGCACCGGCGGCGCCGGTCGACAGGCCGACCGCCACGCCCTGGACGGCGCGGCCCGCCACCAGCAGGCCGAAGCCGTGCGCGTTGGCGAACATCAGGTCGCCGACCGCGGCCAGTGCCACCGCCGGCAGGATCAGCGCCCGCCGGCCCAGGTGGTCCGACCAGTGGCCGACCACGGCGAGCACCGGGACGACCGCGAAGACGTACACCGTGAACAGCACGGTGGTGTGCAGCGGCGTCAGGCCGAGCTGCTGCTGCAGCAGCGGGTAGATCGGCGTGGCCAGGTTGGCACCGACCAGCATCAGCAGCAGGGCGCCGGCCACCAGGCCGACGCGGATGCCGCGCAGCGCGTTCCAGCGGCTGATCGAGGCGAGGCGGAGCTGCGCGCGCGGCGCGAGTTCCGGGGGGAGCAGGGCCTCCGACAGTCGGCGTCCGGGGAAGTGCGCGGAGCGCAGGCCGGGGCCGGCGGGGGAGAGGTCCGCCATGGCAGGGGTCTCCTGTGGCCGGGCACCACCGGGGACGACGTGGCCAGGGGTGGCGGCCGCGACAACGAGCCCGGGCGGCGCGGTGAGCGTACGGACCCTCCGGCCCGTGGGAGGGGCGGAGGGAGGAGGGCTTCGTTGCCCGAGGGGCCCGCGCGGGGTGTGCGCGGCGCCCGGAGCAGTTTACGCGCCCGATCGGGGCCGCCGGGCCGTCCGGACCCCCCTCCACCGGCGGTTCTCCGTCACACCCCGGGCGGCGCGCGCCCCGCGGGCACGGCGGCGGGCCGCCCCGCCCGATACGCTGAGTGGATGGGCCGACACGCGACGGCCCGGGCCCAGCACAGCCACCACGGGAGATCGCCAACGATGGCCGGACGACGCCGCAACACCCCTGACCACTCGGCCGGTGCCGGGCCGCAGGCGGCACCCGCCGAGAGCCTGCTGCCCGCCGACTACGACCTGGCCGAGCTGTACGGGGCCGGCGGCCGCGACGAGGACGACGAGGACCTCGACGACACCGCGGTGCTCGTCCCGCCGATCGCGCTGCCCCCCGAGGCGGAGCTGGCCGCCGCCGCGCTGGCCGTCCCGCTGATCGCCCGGGCGGTCGCACTGGCCCGCTGGGCCGCCCCGCACCGGGTCGTGGACGAGTTCGGCGACCTGGTCGAGGACGACCGCGGCCCGGCCGCCCGGCTGATCGGGCTCGCCCCGGAGGAGGGCGAGGTGCCCGAGGAGGCCGTGATCGAGGTGCTGCGGGCCTGGTCGCTGGCGTGCGACCTCGACCTGGTCGAGCTCGGCACCACCCAGGCCGGCGAGCACGTCGCCGTCCCCATGGAGGAGGTCGCGGACGCCGAGGCCGGCGACCCGTCCACCGTCCTCGACCTGTGGCTGACCGCGGCCGGCATCGTCCGCGAGCTCGCCGTCGACACCGACCTGCTCGACATCGAGGGCGAGGGCCCGGGCGAGGGGGCGGGGGCGGGCGCCGCCGGGGACGCCGACGACGAGGACGCCGCGGAGAGCGCGCTCGCCGAGGTCGAGGAGGCCAGCGAGGCCGCCGCCGAGCTCCTCGACGAGGCGCTCCAGGTGCTGTACGAGCTGACCGCGTTCGCCGAGCCCGGCGAGGAGACCGTGCCGCTCGGCGTGCTCGCCGCGCTGCTGGTCGTCCCCGAGGGCGAGGAGCCGGACGAGGAGATGCTCGGCCAGATCACCGACCTCATGGTCGAACTCGACCCGATGCTCGCCGACCTCGCCGAACTCGGCCTGGTCGAGCACCGGCCGATCGACCCGGAGCTCTTCGAGGAGGAGGAAGAGGGCGAGGAGGCGGCACCCGCTGCCGAGGCCGCCGGCGAGCCCAGCGAGGAGGACGCGGCCCGCTTCGGCCTCGTCCGGCTCACCCCGCTCGGCCAGTACGGCGTCCGCGAGTGGCTGCTCGCCGACGGCTACGACGCCCCGCTGATCGGCGACCTCGCCCAGGGCGACGCCGCCGCCCTGCTGCGCGGACTCGCCGAGTCCCCGAACGTGCTGCCCGACCGGGAGATCCAGGTCTGGCTCGCCGGGCGCGAGCCGCTGGACGGTGCCCGCGACCTGCTCGCCGCCTCCCGCGGGCTGGACGCGCACAGCCCGGTGCGGCGGATGTTCACCGCGGCCGCGCTCGACGACCTCGGCGAGGCCGGCGACACCGCACTGACCGAGGTCGTCGACGACCCGGAGCTCGGCGGGCTCGCCCGGGAGCTGCTGCGCAGCCACGGCCACGACGTCGCCGCCGCCGAGCGGCCGGTCGCCCTCTGGCGCACCGTCGACCACTTCTCGGCCGTGCTGCTGGTCGGCCGCGGCGAAGCCGGCCAGCTCCGCGAACTGGTCGCCGGCCTGCCCGTGACCGACAACCCGGCCTCCTACTTCGGCGAGCTCTGGCGGGTGCCGCACCCCTACACGGCGCTGGTCCTCGACACCGTCGGCGAGCTGCACACGGACCGTGCCGTCGCCAAGGAGGCCCGCAAGGCCGCCTTCAAGGCCAAGTCCCAGCAGGGCAACGGCTGACCCGGGCCCTGCTGCGGACGCGGCCGGCGGGATCCGCGGGGCGGGGCCTACGGCAGGTCGAGGCTGCCGTCCTCGGTGAAGGGGAAGAAGGGGTTGTGGGCCAGCTCCCAGAGGTGGCCGTCCGGGTCCTCGAAGTAGCCGGAGTAGCCGCCCCAGGAGGTGGCGGCCGGGGGCTTGACCACGGTGGCGCCGGCGGCGACGGCCGTGGTGAGCGCGGCGTCCACCTTCGCGGTGGACTCCAGGTTCACCGCGAGGGTCACCCCGCGGAAGGACGGCTCGCCGACCGCCGGGACGCCGGCGTCGGCGGCCAGTTCGTCCGCGGGGAACAGGCCGAGGACGGAGTCGGCGGTGCGGAACCAGACGATCTCCGGACTGGACGCCGCCGAGCGGCGCCAGCCCAGTGCCTCGTAGAAGGCCGTGGAGCGGCCCAGGTCGGTGACCCCGAGGGTGACGATGCTGATCCGGGCCGGGAAGTCGGTGGTCGAAGTCATGCCGCTCAGGGTAGGCAGCGCCGCCGACATCCGGCGGGTGTTCCCGGGCGGTCGGCGGGTCGTGCGGCCTGATGGCCTGCCAGGTGTGCCGACCCGTATCGTGGGGCGGACGCGGTGCGGTGGTCGGGTCGGCGCCCGGCGGCCGCCGCGGACGGCGCGGCGAGGACCGGGGGTGCGGCCAGCATGACGAGACGGCACGTGGGCGGGCCCCACGACCCCGAGGACGCGGCCGGCCCCGCGCGCACCCCGGAGGAGCGGCACCGGGAGCACGAGGAGCACGACCTCCGGGTGCTGGCCGGCGCGGACTTCCCGTTCTACGCCGCCGCCGGCGGTCCCGCCGGCCGGGACTGCCTGGCCGGGTACGAGGTGCTCGACGGCCGGCTCCGCTGGGTCGAGCTGCGCTCCGGCGACTGGACGAGCCCGCAGGGCCCCCACGTCACCGTCCGCACCCAGCGCACCGCCGACCCCGCCGATCCCGCCCGGGCGCTGCCGCTGCCCGAGCTGGAGGACGCGGTGGAGGACGAACGCGACCGGGTCTACGACCAGTTGGACATCGACGAGGGCGACGGGCCCGGGCTGACGAGGGCGCTGCGCGGCTGGATCTCCGTCGACGGAGAGCCCTGCCCGGTGGAGATCCACGAGGACGTCCGGCCGCCCGGCCCCGACGGCACGGACCCCGCCGGGGGCGCACCCGCGGGCGCCGGCGGGCAGCGCCGGGGCGGCGCCGCCGCGCCCGCCCCGGCGGGGGGGCTGCCGCCGGGCGGTGTCGAGCTGCGCCGGGTCGGCGACGCCGCTCCCTTCGTGAGCGGCGGCACCGCGCAGGCCCGTGAGCTGGCGGCGCGTCAGTGGCGGCGTGCCGTACCGGTGGAGGAGCGGGAGCTGCCGCCGGCCGCCGGGCTGGAGGCGCACCGGGCGGTGGTCGAGCACGGCATACAGGAGGCCATCGCGATGGAGGCGCAGCTGTGCGCCCGGCGGACCGGCCGGATCCCGCGGCGGCTGCGCGGCGAGGCCGGGGCGGAGTGCTGGGAGTCGGCGGTGCGCCAGCAGATGCGGCTGGCCTCGGAGTCCCGCCGGGAGGCGGTGGAGGCGGTGTCCGCCCTGGTCAACCAGTTGACCTGGCTGGCGCAGCGGACGGACTGGCTGGTGGGGACGGCGGAGGGCGAGGCGGCCGTCGCGGAGTCCGTCCGGTACACCGTCTTCGCCAGCGAGGTGCCGAGCCTGGCGGCGCAGCTGGCCTGGGCCCGGCTGTGGGCGGGCGGCACGCCGGACGGCCCGGACGGCGCCGAGGAGGCGTGGCTGGCTGCCTGGGAGGACTGGCGGACCCTGCGCCGCGACTGAGGCGTCGCCGACCGGGGCCTTCGGCCGCAAGGTGCCCACAGCGCCCCTGGTGCGGCTCGCGCGAGAACCCCGGTGCGGCCGCGCGTCGCGGGTCCCGGCGCGGCTGGAGCGGTCTTTGCGGTCCTTGGTGAAGAGCAGGTCATGGGTTCGCATGAGGACGGCAAAACACCACCGCGCCGCAGCCCCCGGTTCACGCCGGGTTCACCCGCCGCGAAGAGTCTGCTGCGCGTCCTTCCCGTACGCCCACCCTCAGGAGTGACCGACATGTCGCTGTCCCGCCGGGACTTCGTGAACCGCTCGACCGTGCTCGGTGCCGGTGTCCTCATCGCCGGCAGCGCCGAGGTGCTGGCCACCGCCCCGGGGGCGATCGCGGCCCCGCTCGGCGGCGACGCCCCGGCGGCCGGCGAGGGCGCGCACACCGCGCTCGGCTACGGCCCGCTGGTGTCCGACCCGGACGGCATCCTGGCCCTGCCCAAGGGCTTCACGTACCGGATCATCACGTACACCGGGAAGACCACGCTGGTCACCGGCGAGTCGACGCCCAGCAACCACGACGGCACCGCGGCCTTCCCGGGCCGGCACGGCGCCACCCTGCTCGTCAACAACCACGAGCTGAAGGGCAAGCGCAGCAGCTGGCCGCACCCGGTGCCGCTGCTGGAGGGCCACGTCTACGACCCTGCCGCGGCCGGCGGCTGCACCGTCGTCGAGGTCGCCGAGCGCGGCAGGCAGGTCCGCGAGTGGGTCGGCATCGCCGGCACCTCCACCAACTGCGCGGGCGGCGCGACCCCGTGGGGCACCTGGCTGTCCGGCGAGGAGACCGAGGACCGGGCCGGCCAGAACGGCATGACCAAGGACCACGGCTACATCTTCGAGGTGGACCCGTACGACCAGGAGGCCAACCGCGACCCGAAGCCGGTGAAGGCCTTCGGCCGCTACCCGCACGAGGCGGCGGTGGTCGACCCGAAGCGCGGCCACGTCTACCTGACCGAGGACGCGTCCGGCCCGAACGGCCTGCTCTACCGCTGGACCCCGCCGGCCGGCTTCCACCACGGCCGGGGCAGGCTGCGGACGCTGGCCGACGACGCCGGCGTGCTGGAGGCCTTCAAGTGCTTCGACTCGCACGGCAAGCTGGTCGACGACCTGTCCCGGGCGACGGCGATCGGCACCACCTACGGCGTGGACTGGGTGAAGGTGCCGGACCGCGACGCGAAGACGGTCTCCGTCCGCAAGCAGTTCAAGGACGGCGAGATCACCCGCTCCCGCAAGCTGGAGGGCATGTGGTGGGGTGACGGCGGCACCTACTTCGTGGCGAGCTACGCCCGCGAGGAGAGCCCCGTCCAGCACGACGGCCAGGTGTGGTTCTACAACCCGGCCCGTCGCACCGTCACCCTGAAGGTGCTGCTCGGCGTCAACAAGGACGTCTGGGCGGACAACGGCAACTTCGACGGCCCGGACAACATCACCGTCTCCCCGCACGGCGGCCTGGTGATCGCCGAGGACGGCGAGGGCCAGCAGCACCTGTTCGGCACCACGGACGAGGGCCGGACCTTCCCGATCGCCCGCAACGAGTTCAACCTCGGCACCGCGGAGGAGCCGGAGTACAGCGAGTTCACCGGCGTCACCTTCTCGGCCGACGGCGGGACGCTGTTCGCCAACATCCAGGAGCCGGGCATCATGCTCGCCGTCACCGGCCCGTGGCACCGCCTGCGCCGCCACCACTGACCGTCCCGGCCCGCGGGCCGGGACGGGACCGGTGCGCTGCCCGTCGTCGACGCCGTCAGGCGTCCTCGGCGGGCAGCCGCAGTTGCAGCATCGCCAGCAGCCGCTGCTGCGGCTGGGCGAGGTCGAGCCCGGTGATCTGCTCGGCCCGGCGGACCCGGTAGCGCAGGGTGTTGGGGTGGATGTGCAGGGCGTCCGCGGCGACCCGGACCTCGCCGAGCGCGTCCAGCCAGGCGAGCACCGACTCGGCGAGCCGGGTGCCGTGCTTCCGGTCGTACTCGGCCAGTTCGGTCAGCCGCGGGTCGCGCAGCCGGGTGTGCTCCTGCAGCAGCGCCAGCACCTCGCTGACCAGTACCTCCGCCTGGACGTCGGAGAGCGCCGCGACCTGGCGGGCGACCCCGCCGCGGACCATCGCGTCCAGGATCCGGTCGGCCTGCGCCCGGGACTCGGTCACCTTGGCCAGGCCGTCCGCCGTGGTGCCGATCGCGGCCCGCAGCCGCACCCCGAGGTGCTCGTGGGCCGCGTCGACCACCTCCTGCGCCCAGCCGCGCAGGGTGGCGGCGGGCAGCGCGGGCGGCAGTTCGGGCAGCAGCACGTACACCCGGGACTCGATCGGGGCGAGCAGCGCCCCGCGGTGCCGGGCCGCGGCGTGCACCGAGATCAGGCCGGTCACCTCGGCGCGGGTGAGTTCGGGGTCGGCGCCCCCGGTGGGGGAGTCGGCGGCGTACGCCAGGACGGTCGCCGGGCGGCGCAGGCCCAGGCCGAGGTGGGTGGCCAGCGACTGCGGCCCGGTGGAGCCCTCCAGCAGGCCGGTCAGCAGGGTGCGGGTCAGCCGTACGTCCGCGGACAGCTCGCGCCGCCGCCGCACCAGCTGCCCGGCTGCGACCCGGGCGGCACCGACCAGCGCCTGCTCGGACTGCTCGGCGAGCGGCTGGGCGCCCTCCTGGACCCAGATGGTGCCCAGCGGCTGCGCGCCGGCCCGGATGCCGATCGCGAGCCGGCGGCGGATCCCGAGGTCCGGGTGGGCGTCGATCTCGATCACCGCGTCGGAGCCGCGCAGGTGCTGGAAGACGCCCCACTCGCGCAGCTTGGACAGGTACGGCTCCGGGCCCTGCCAGCCGAGGATGGACAGCCGGCGCAGGTCGTCCAGCTCGTCCGAGTCGGAGGAGCGGGAGTAGGCGAGCACCCGGCTGGAGGTGTCCTCGATGGAGACCACGCCGTGGGTGAGCACCGCGACCGTCTGCGCGAGCGAGAACAGGTCGCCGGCGTTCGGCTCGGCGGCCTCCGGGGTGTCGGGGCCGGCGATCAGCATCCGGGCCAGCCCGTCGAGGTGCTCCCAGCGGGTCTCCGGGCGCACCGACAGCAGCGCCACCCCGGCCTCCGCCGCGGCCTCCCGCAGCGCGTCCGGGACACCGCCCGCTTCCGGCTTGACGGCGACCGCGGCGGCCCCGCCCCGGCCCGCCGCGCGCACCACCGGCAGCGCGGCCCGGCCGCGGACGCCGATCGCCAGCACCAGCTCGCCGGGGCCGGCCGCGGGCGGCTCCTCCGGGTCGAGGATCGCGACGTCGCGCACCGGCACGTCCAGGCCGGCCGGGGCGGCCTGCAGCTCGACCAGCGGCTCGCCCAGGGACATCAGCAACTGCCGCAGCGGCAGGCCCGGCACGGCGGTCACCGGGCCGCCCCGGGCGCGGAGCGGGCGCCGCTCACCGGACGGCGGCCTTCGGCTGGTCGGCGGGTCTGTTCACACGTACAAGGGTATCGGCCGCACTTTGGCGGCCCGGCCAATCAAGCGGGCCCCGGCCGCGGCATAGCGTTGCCGCATGGCCGACGTGCGACCCCCGCCGGCCGACCCATGACGAGAAGGAGAGCGTGCGCGCCATGGATGCTGTGACCCAGGTCCCCGCGCCGGTGAACGAGCCGGTCCACAGCTACGCCCCCGGCAGCCCGGAACGGGCCCGCCTGGAGGCGAAGCTGAAGGAGCTGGGTGGCCAGGAGCCGCTCCAGCTCACCATGACCATCGGCGGCGAGCACCGGATGGGCGGCGGCGACGAGATCCACGTCGTCCAGCCGCACAACCACGCCGCCCGCCTCGGCACCCTGCGCAACGCGACCCGGGACGACGCGCAGGACGCGGTCGAGGCCGCCCTCGCCGCCGCCCCGGCGTGGCAGGCGCTCTCCTTCGACTCCCGCGCCGCGATCTTCCTGCGGGCCGCCGACCTGCTGGCCGGCCCCTGGCGCGAGACCCTGGCCGCCGCCACCATGCTCGGCCAGTCCAAGACCGCGCAGCAGGCCGAGATCGACACCCCCTGCGAGCTGGTCGACTTCCTGCGCTTCAACGTGCACTTCGCCCGGCAGATCATCTCCGAGCAGCCGATCTCCTCGGACGGCGTGTGGAACCGCAGCGACCACCGCCCGCTGGAGGGCTTCGTCTACGCGATCACCCCGTTCAACTTCACCGCGATCGCCGGCAACCTGCCGACCGCGCCCGCGCTGATGGGCAACGTGGTGATCTGGAAGCCGTCCCCGACGCAGCAGTTCGCCGCGCACTACCTGATGCAGCTGCTGGAGGCCGCCGGCCTGCCCAAGGGCGTCATCAACATGGTCACCGGCGACGGCCTGGCCGTCTCCGAGGTCGCCCTCAAGCACCCCGCGCTCGCCGGCATCCACTTCACCGGCTCCACCGCCACCTTCCAGCACCTGTGGCGCGAGGTCGGCACCAACATCGCCGGCTACCGCACCTACCCGCGGATCGTCGGCGAGACCGGCGGCAAGGACTTCCTGGTCGCCCACCCGTCCGCCGACAAGGCCGTGCTGAAGACCGCGATGACCCGCGGCGCCTTCGAGTTCCAGGGCCAGAAGTGCTCGGCGCTCTCCCGCGCCTACGTCCCGGCCTCGCTCTGGGCCGAGCTGAAGGACGAGTTCCGCGACGAGGTCGAGTGGCTCACCATGGGCGACGTCAGCGACCTGTCCAACTTCATGGGCGCCGTCATCGACGAGCGTTCCTTCGCCAAGAACAAGGCCGCGATCGACCGCGCCAAGGCCGACCCGAAGGTCGAGGTCCTGGCCGGCGGCACCTACGACGACTCGGTCGGCTACTTCGTCCGCCCGACCGTCCTGGTCTGCGAGGACCCGGCGAGCGAGTACTTCCGCGACGAGTACTTCGGCCCGGTCCTCGCCGTGCACGTCTACCAGGACGAGAAGTACGACGAGATGCTGGCCCAGATGGAGTCCGTCGCCGCGTACGCGCTGACCGGCTCGATCATCGCCCAGGACCGTGAGGCCGTGCAGCACGCCATGCAGGTGCTGCGCCAGGCCGCCGGCAACTTCTACATCAACGACAAGCCGACCGGCGCCGTCGTCGGCCAGCAGCCCTTCGGCGGCGGCCGCGCCTCCGGCACCAACGACAAGGCCGGCGCCAAGCAGAACCTGATGCGCTGGACGTCCACCCGCTCCATCAAGGAGACGTTCGTCCCGCCGACGGACTACCGCTACCCGCACATGGGCTGACACCCCGTCGCACATCCGGGACGGCGGCCCACACCCCGGGCCGCCGTCCCGCCCTCTCCACCACTCCGGAAGAAAGCCCAGGAGTCACCGATGCTCCGTTCCGCCCTCCTCGCAGCGTCCCGTTCCCCGCAGGTGCGCACCGTCGTCGAGAAGTTCCCGCCGACCCAGGCCATCGTCAAGCGCTTCGTCGCCGGCGAGACCCTGCAGCAGGGCATCGACGCCACCGCCGAACTCGTCGCCAGCGGCCGCCGGGTGACCCTGGACCACCTCGGCGAGGACACCGCCGACGCCGCCCAGGCGGCCGGCACCGCGGAGGCGTACGAGCACCTGCTGGCGGCCCTCGAGGAGACCGGCCTCGCGGCGAACGCCGAGGTCTCGGTCAAGCTCTCCGCGGTCGGTCAGTTCCTGCCGGCGGACGGCGAGAAGATCGCACTGGAGAACGCCCGGCGGATCTGCGAGGCCGCCGCCGCGGCCGGCACCACGGTGACCCTCGACATGGAGGACCACACCACCACCGACTCCACCCTGGAGATCGCCCGGGAGCTGCGCGCCGACTTCCCGTGGCTCGGCGTCGTCCTCCAGGCCTACCTGCGCCGCACCGAGGCCGACTGCCGCGACCTGGCGCACGCCGGCTCCCGCGTCCGCCTCTGCAAGGGCGCCTACAAGGAGCCCGAGTCGGTCGCCTTCCAGGGCAAGGAGCAGGTCGACCTCGCCTACGTCCGCGCGCTCAAGGTCCTCATGGGCGGCGAGGGCTACCCGATGATCGCCAGCCACGACCCGCGCATGGTCCGCATCGCCGGCCAGCTCGCCGAGTGGAACAAGCGCGACGCCGACAGCTTCGAGTACCAGATGCTGTACGGCATCCGCCCCGAGGAGCAGCTGCGCCTCGCGGAGGAGGGCAACACCATGCGCGTCTACCTGCCCTACGGCCAGGAGTGGTACGGCTACTTCATGCGCCGCCTCGCCGAGCGCCCGGCGAACCTGACCTTCTTCCTGCGCGCCATGGCCACCCGCGGCTGATCGCACCGTCAGCCGCGGGGGGATGTGGGGACCGGCCGACAGCTGCCGGCCGGTCCGAGGAGGGGACGGGCGTGTGGGCGCCCGTCCCCTTCGTCATACCGTGCCGCGGGGCTGCTAGAGCATGCGGGCCGCGGGGTCGACCATGCCGCGGGCGGTCTTGGCGTCGACGTACTCCTCGAGCGCGGTCATCACCCACTCGCCGGAGAACTGGCGGACCAGCTTGCACATGGCCACGCCGGTGCGCGACTCGGCGTGGGTGAGGTCGAAGCGGACCAGCTCCTGGCCGCTGCCGGCGTCCAGCAGGCGGCAGTAGGCGTTCTTGACGTCGGTGAACTTCTGGCCGGAGAAGGAGTTGACGACGAAGACCAGACCGCACACCTCGGGCGGCAGCCCGTCCAGGTGGACGGTGATGGACTCGTCGTCGCCGGCGCCGGCACCGGTGAGGTTGTCGCCGGAGTGCGCGATCGCGCCGTTGAAGATCGACAGCTTCATGAACCAGGCCGTCTCGATCTTCTTGCGCTGCGAGTCGAAGGCGATGCAGGAGGCGTCCAGGTCGACGTTGCGGCCGCGCCCCGCCGGCTCCCAGCCGAGGCCCATCCGCACGGCGGACAGGAACGGCTTGCCGCCCTTCTCCAGCGAGACCGAGCCGCCCTTGGTGAGGCTGACCCGGCCCTTGTCCAGGGTCACCTTGTTCATCGAAGGCACAGCAGGAGCGGACGCAGTGGCCGCCGGGGGTGCCGAGGGCTGCGGCGGCGCGGCGGGCTTCTGCATGTCCTGTACGGGAGGGGCCTGTGCCGGAGGGGCCTGCAGGGGCGGCGCGGCGGGCATCGGCGGCGGCGCCGCGGCGGCCGCCGGACCCGGGTCCTCCACGTTGACGCCGAAGTCGGTGGCGATGCCGGCCAGGCCGTTCGCGTAGCCCTGGCCGACCGCGCGGACCTTCCAGACGCCGCCGCGCCGGTAGACCTCGACGACCACCAGGGCCGTCTCGCTGCTGAGTCTGGGCGGGGTGAAGGTCACCAGCACCTCGCCGCTGCCGGCGTCCCGCACGGTGGCGGTCGGCTCGGTGCCGGCGAAGGTCGCGCCCGCCTCGTCGAGGCTCGCCGTCACCACGATCTTGTCGATGCCGTCCGGCACCGCCGAGGTGTCCACGGTGATCGCGTCGGGCGTGCCGCCGCCGCCCGGGCGGTGGGTGACGCCGGGGCCGTGCGGGGCGTTGAAGAAGACGAAGTCGTCGTCCGAACGGACCTTGCCGGCCTCGGTCAGCAGCAGGCCGGAGACGTCCAGGGCCTTGGGTGCCGTCACCTCGACCGTCACCCGGGCGGCGTTGAGTGGGGCGTTTCCGCCCTGGGTCAGGACCGTGGTCACGGTGCTCCTCCTCGCTCCTCGCGGCGGCCGGGTTTCTCCCCGGCCACCCTAGGGCACCCCGGCCGCCGGACGGCGGGTGACCCGCTGTCAGCCGCTTCCCGCTGTGAGAGAACAGGGCTTGTCGCACCCGCCCGGCTGGGAAAGCATGCTGGAATGCCAGCACTGCAACGTTCCGAGGCCGCCGTCCGTGCCCAGCTGCTCGACGTGCGCTCGTACTCCGTCGACCTCGACCTCACCCGGGGCGAGGACCTCTTCCGCAGCACCACCGTGATCCGGTTCGGTTGCGCGGAGCCCGGGCAGGACTCGTTCGTCGACGTCAACCCCGCAGCGCTGCTGCGCGCCGAGCTGAACGGGCGGCCGCTCGACCCCGCCGCCCTCGACGGCAACCGCCTCGCGCTGCCCGGGCTGGCCGCCGAGAACGAGCTGCTCGTCGAGGCCGACATGGCCTACTCGCGCACCTGCGAGGGCCTGCACCGCTTCGCCGACCCGGCCGACGGCGCCGTGTACGTCTTCGCCAGCCTCGGCCCCGACCTCGCGCCGCAGATGTTCGCCTGCTTCGACCAGCCGGACCTGAAGGCGCCGTTCACCGTCACCGTCACCGCACCGGACGACTGGACGGTCATCGGCAACGGCACCTCCGCCCGGCTGCCCGACGGCCGCTGGGAGATCGCCCCGGTCGGCCCGGTCTCCACTTACCTGGTCACCGTGGTCGGCGGCCCGCTGCACGCCGTCCGCACCGAGCACGACGGCATCCCGCTCGGCCTGTACGCCCGCCGCTCGCTCGCCGCCGAGCTCGACCGGGAGGCCGAGGAGCTGTTCGAGGTCACCCGGGCCTCCTTCGACCGGCTGCACGGCCTCTTCGACGAGCGCTACCCGTTCGGGACGTACGACCAGGCCTTCGTCCCCGAGTTCAACTGGGGGGCGATGGAGAACCCGGGCTGCGTGGTCTTCCGCGACGAACTGCTCTTCCGCTCCGCGCCGACCGAGGCGCAGCGCGAGATGCGGGCCATGGTGGTCTGCCATGAGATGGCGCACATGTGGTTCGGCGACCTGGTCACCATGGCCTGGTGGGACGACCTGTGGCTGAACGAGTCCTTCGCCGAGATGCTCGGCTACCGGACGGCCGCCGACTCCACCCGTTTCACCGGCGCCTGGACCTCCTTCGCGGTCAAGCGCAAGGGCTGGGGCTACGACGCCGACCGGCGCGGCTCCACCCACCCGGTCGCCGCCGTCGGGATGGGCTCGGTCGCCGAGGCACTGGTCAACTTCGACGGCATCTCCTACGCCAAGGGCGCCTCGGCGCTGCGCCAGCTCGTCCACTGGCTGGGGGACAAGGCCTTCTTCGCCGGCCTCAACGCGTACTTCGCCGAACACCGCTGGGGCAACGCCGACCTCGCCGACTTCCTCGCCGCGCTGAGCGCCGCCGGCGGCCGGGACGTGCCCGCCTGGGCCGAGGCCTGGCTGCGCACCAGCGGCGTCGACACGCTGCGCCTGGAGGTCGAGGCCGAGGGCGACGTGCTCGCCTCGGTCGCCCTGGTCAACGACGGCACCCGCCCGCACCGGGTGAAGGTCGGCGTCTACGACCTGGCGGACGGCGCGGTGGTGCTCCGCGGGCGGATCGACGCGGAGGTCGCCGCCGGCGGCCGCACCCCGCTGCCCGAGCTGGCCGGCGCCGCCCGCCCGGCGCTGCTGCTGCCCAACGACGGCGACCTCACCTGGGCGCTGATCCGCCTCGACGAGCACTCCGCCGCGACCGTCGGCACCTCGCTCTCCCGGATCGAGGACGAGCTCGCCCGCGCGGTGCTCTGGGAGCACGCCCGCGACCTGGTGCGCTCCGCCGAACTGCCGGCCGCCGGATACCTGCGGCTGGTCGCCGACCACCTGCCCGCCGAGACGGCGGTGACCATCGTCGAGGCGGTGCTGAAGTTCGCCGCCGAGCACGTCGTCGCCCGCTACCTCGACCCCGCCGACCGGCCCGCCGCGCTGACCCTGGTCAACGGCGCCGCCCGTGCGGTGCTGGCCCGGCCGGACGCCGGGGAGAGCCTGCGGATCGCCGCGCTGCGCGCCGCCGTCGCCACCGCCACCGGCCCCGAGCGGCTCGCCGAACTGGCCGGCTGGCTGGACGGCCGCGACCTGCCCGGCGGGGTGCCCTTCGACACCGAGCTGCGCTGGGCCGTACTGGTGCAGCTGGCCGCCGCGGGCGAGGCCGACGAGGAGCGGATCGCCGCGGAGCTCGCCGCCGACCCCAGCAACACCGGTGAGCAGGGCGCCGCCCGGGCCCGCGCCGCGCTGCCCGACGCGGCCGCCAAGGAGCGCGCCTGGCAGGCGATGTTCACCCCGGACGGGCTCTCCAACCACCTGCTCGTCGCCACCGCGGACGGCTTCTGGCGCTCCGGCCGCCCGGACCTCCAGCAGGCCTACATGCGGCGGTACTTCGAGCAGATGCCGGCGGTGGGTGCGCGCGGCGGCGCGGTCGTGAAGGCGCTCGGCCACTCGCTCTTCCCGGTCGGCCTGGCGCTGTCGGGCACCGTCCGGGCGGCCGAGGCGTGCCTGGCCCGCACCGACCTCACGCCCACCGTCCGCCGGGTGCTCGCCGACGAACTGGACGACCTGCGGCGGGCGGTCGCCCACCGGGCCTGACCCGCCCGGGCGGCTCCGTCCCCCGTCCGGGGACGGAGCCGGCGCCGGGGCACCCGGTCAGGAGCCCCGCGGCCACTCGAAGCCGCCGCGGACGGCGACCGCCCGCGGATCGCGGCCGTACGGGACGAACGCCGAGGCGCTCCAGACCTCCTGGGCGGTGCCCGCGGACCGGCCGTCGGGCAGCCGGGTGCCGAGCACCTCGAAGGTGTACGTGCCGGGCTCGACGTCCAGCCCGGGCCGCAGGGTGTACCGGTGGACGAGGACGCCGTGTTCCTGGGAGACGGTGGTGACCACCCCCGGCAGGCTGGTCCACGGCGCCGTGCCCGGCAGCACGGCCGGACGCTGCAGCCGCAGCTCCACCTGGAGCGCGGTCATCGGCTCGCGCACCTCCAGCACCAGGGTGTGCCGGGTGCCGGCCGGGCCGATCAGCTCGACGCCCGCCCGGCCGGAGAGCGGCTCGATCCCGACCGGCTTGTCCGGGGACGGGCCGCCGGTGGACAGGGTCGGGTCGGGCCGGGCCGGCTCCGGGGCGGCGGGCCGCGCGTCGGTCGGCTGCGGGGAGGGTGAGGCGCCGGCGGCCGTGCCGGTCGTCGCGGAGCCGGACGGCGAGGGCGAGCCGCTCGGCGCCCCTGCGGACGGCGCGCCGCCCGAGGACGCCGCCGCCGAAGGGCGCCCGGAGGCGGCCGCGGGCGCGCTGCCGGTGTGGGTGCTGCGGGTCGGCGCGGTGGGCGCGGTGTGCACGGTCTCCGCGACCGGGGTGGTGTTCCCGGTGCCGTGGCCGTCCTGGCTGGGCAGCGGCGGGCTGGCGCCCACGTTCGACATGCCCGGCCGGCGCCCGACGCCCTGCTGCTCGTTCAGCAGCCAGGTCGTGGCGATGCTGATGCCGACCACGGTGGACATCGCCACCGCCGCACCCGAGAAGCGGATGGTGGGCAGCCGGAACCTGCCCCCGATCGGTTTGGGCCGGCTGTGCCGTCCGTACCGGACGGCCGTGCGGACCGGCCCGGTGTCCTCGCGGAGCGCCACCGGCTCCCCTCCTCCCCACCCGACGCCGTTGCTCCCGGGCTCGCCACGGGCCCTGGGCCGCAGTGACAAGGGCACGAATGTAGCAGCGGTGACCGCGGTCTCCGCCAGTCCCGGAACGCAACGGATGTGTTAACCGTAATGACGTACTGTGTCGGATAACTGACGCACCGTCCAATCGGACGGTCACCCGATCGCTGCAACCTCTTGCAACCGTTGCCGCGCGCGCCCGCGTGCCGCAGGCTGGAGCGAACCCCAGCCGCCTCGGAGAGACCGTCATGCCGCGCGACCCGCTGTCCGTACCCTCCGACCCGATCGCCGCCACCCCCACGGGCGACGACCCGGGCCGAGCCGCCACCGCACGAGCGGTGCTGGACGAGGTGATGACCCTGCGGATCGCACTGGACGACGACCAGGTGGGAGAGGTGCGTACCCGGTTCCGGTACGACACCGAGCGGCCCTGCGAGGTGCTGCTCACCTTCCACCTGGGCCGTCCCGACGAGGCGGACTGGGTGTTCTCGCGCGAGCTGCTGCGCGACGGGCTGGACGCGCTCAGCGGGCAGGGCGACATCAAGCTGTGGCCGGCGTACTGCCCCTGCCACGGCTCCACCCTGCACGTCGCGCTGGACTCCCCGCACGGCAGCGCCCTGCTGGAGGCCCCGCTGCCGCGGGTGCGGGCCTGGCTGGAGCGCACCTACGCGCTGATCTCCGCCGACGAGGAGCTGGGCGCCGGCCCCACCGACGCCGAACTCGCCGCGCTCCTCGCCACGGGCTGACCGGCGGGCCCGGGGGTCGCTCAGGCCGGCAGGCGGGCGGCGCCGGCGTGGAGGGCGGCGCGGAGGTCGCGGACGGCCGGGGCGGAGGAGGTCGCGAGCAGGTCCAGCGGTTCCGTCGGGCCGTCGACCGTGACGGCGGCGGAGGCGGTCAGCCGGTACGGGCGGTGGTCCAGCAGGGCGCCCAGGTAGCGCCGCAGCCGGGAGAGTTCGGCGCGGACGGTGACGGTGCGGGCCCGGTCGCCGAACAGCCCCTCGGCGAGCTGGGCGGCGCTCAGGCCGGTGCGGTGCACCGCGAGCAGCAGCAGCACCTCCGCGTGCCGCGGGCTGAGCACGTGCGACCAGCTGCCGGCCCCGCCGGAGACGTGCAGTTCGGGCCGTCCGGGCTGCCGCAGGTCGAGCCGGATCCGGGCGCCGGTGCTCAGTTCGTCGACGCCGGCGGCCGAGGTGCCGAGCGGGCGGACCAGCCAGCCGCCGCCGAGCGGCTCCACCGCGCACTCGCCGAGCGTCGGCAGCCACTCCACCGGCCGGCTGCCCCAGCCCTCGGCGGGCAGCCGCAGCCGCTGCACCGGCGGAACGCCGACCGCGGCGGCCGTCCAGCCGGCCCCGTCGACGACCAGGGCCGGGCCGCTGACCCGGGCGAGCAGGCCGGTGGCGAGGGTGCGCAGGCGGTGCAGCGACTCCAGCTGGGCGGCCCGCAGTTCGGTCTCGGCGAGCCGGGCGGCGGTGGCGGTCAGCCGCATCAGGTGGGGCTGCACCTGGTGGGCGGGCCCGCTCAGGTCGAGGATGCCGAGCAGCCTGCCGGTGCGCGGGTCGCGGACGGGGGCGGCGACGCACGTCCAGGCGTGGTGGCTGCGCAGGTAGTGCTCGGCGGAGTGGACCGCGATGGGCCGCTCGGTGCGCAGCGCCATGCCGATGCCGTTGGTGCCGACCTCGTCCTCCGTCCAGCGGGCGCCCGTCTCGAAGCCGATGTCGTCGGCGTTCCGGCGCAGGTGGCGGGCGCCGTCGAGCCAGAGCAGGTGGCCCTGGGGGTCGGTGACGGCGAGCAGGACGGGCGCGTCGTCCGAGGTGAGCAGCGTGGTGCGGAGCATTGGCAGGACGGTGTCGAGCTGCGACTCGCGGCGGCGGTGCTGGACGTCGGCGACGCCGATCCGGCGGACGTTGCGGCCCGCGTCCGGGTCGAGGCCGAGCCGGCGCAGGCGTTCCCAGGAGTCGGTGATCTCGGGTCTGGGGACGGGGCCGGCGAAGTCGGTGTCGTGCGGGCCGCTGCCGAGGACGAGGTCGTAGGTGGTGGTGAGGGCGGCGGTGGAGAGCGGTGCGCGGTGGTTCCGGGCAGGCCGGTGCGTGCTGCGCATACCCATCACCCGCCCCTCGTCGACTCTCCCCGGTCCGCAGACAGGGTAAGGCTGCTCGATCTGGACATGCCGAGGGAGTCGGAATTCTCATTTTTCCCGTCCGGGATCGGCCATGATGGCCGGTTCGCGTGGTTGCGGGGGCCGGGCGGCGACGTGGATGTCCGCTGCGTGCACGGCTGGTGACGTTGCGTCAGGGATTCGGTCCGGGGCGCGCGGGGTGGGCGTGCGGGCCGGCGCGCGGAGGGTGCGGCGGCGGGGCGTCCGGCGGTCGTCTACAGTCGTGTCGACCGTCTACACCTGTGTAGACGACTGCGGTGTCCCGCCAGGCGCCGCTGCACACGCACCGGAGGTCCGCCGATGACACCTGCACTGCTCGCCTACGACGGGAGCGGGATCGACGGCGGTCTCTACACCCGGGTCGTCGGCTGGGCGGGCTCCGCCCCGGCCTGGCTGGACGCGCTGATCGCCGACTGGTCGGCGCTCGGGCTCGGCGTGTTCGCCCTGCTCATGCTCGGCGGCTGGTGGCGGGCGCGGGGCGCCGCACCGGAGGTGATGGCCCGGGCGCTGGCCGCCCCGGTGGTGGTGGTCGCCGCGTACGCCGCCGACACCGTGTTCAAGTCGGCCGTCGAGGAGGTCCGGCCGTGCCGACAGCTCGCCGTCCGGGCCACCCTGGAGGGCTGCCCGGCCGCCGGCGACTGGTCCTTCCCCAGCAACCACACGGTGATCGCCTTCGCCGCCGCGGCGGCGCTGTGGACGGCGGACCGGCGGCTCGGCGCGGTGGCGCTGGTCGCCGCCGTGCTGATGGGCGCCTCCCGGGTCTGGGTGGGCGTGCACTATCCGCACGACGTGCTGGCGGGCGCCGTGATCGGGGTGGCCGCGGGCGTCCTGCTCGGGGCCGCCGCGGGCCGGGCCGCGCCGCTGGTCGAGCGGGCCCGGGCGGGACGCCTCGGCGGGGTGCTCGGCGTGGGCGCCCCGGCCTGAGAACCGCGCCCCACCCCCGGCCCCCGGCTTCCGGCCCCCGGCTTCCGGCCCCCGGCGCCGGGGGCTGCGGCGTCCCGGCCTCCGGGCGGTCAGCGGCGGATGAGGCCGCGGGTGGTGGCGGCGGCGACGGCGGCGGTGCGGGAGTCGACGCCGAGCTTGGCGTAGATGTGCACCAGGTGGGACTTCACGGTGGCCTGGCTGATGTGCAGTTCGCGGGCCACGTCCAGGTTGGCCAGGCCGCGGGCGACCAGCTCCAGGACCTGCACCTCGCGCAGGCTGAGCGCCGTCGCGGGTGCGCGCATCCGGTGCAGCAGCCGGTCGGCCACCGCCGGGGCGAGGGCGGTGCGCCCGGCGGCCGCGTCCCGCACGGCGGCGGCCAGTTCGGCGGGCGGCGCGTCCTTCAGCAGGTAGCCGGTGGCTCCCGCCTCGATCGCGCTCAGGGTGTCGGCGTCGCTGTCGTAGGTGGTCACCACCAGTACCCGGGGCGCCCCCGGCCGGGCGGTGATCTCGGCGGTGGCCTGCGAGCCGTTCATCCCGGCGCCGAACTGCAGGTCCATCAGCACCACGTCGACCGGCTGCTCGGCCGCGAGCCGGACGGCCTCCTCGGCGGTGGCCGCCTCGGCGACGATCACCAGGTCCGGTTCGGTCTCCAGGACGGCGCGCAGCCCGGCCCGCACCACCGGGTGGTCGTCCGCGAGCAGCAGCCGGATCGGGGCGGTCATACCCGCTCCTCCTGCGCCTCACGCGCTGCCGGCACACCCCGGTCCACCGGCTCCGCGGGGGCCGTCGCGCCGCGCTGGGCGGCGGGGGCGGGCAGCGGGAGCTGGGCCGCCACCGCGGTGCCCTGGCCCGGCGCGGACTCCACCGTCAGGCTGCCGCCGAGCGCCTGCACCCGGTGCCGCATCGCGGCCAGCCCGAAACCGCCGCCGCCGTCGTTGCCGTGGCTGCGGTCGGCGACGGCCGCGGGGTCGAAGCCGGAGCCGTCGTCGACCACGTCCAGCGCCACCTCGGCGCCCATGTAGCTGAGGGTCACCTCCACCTGCCGGGCGCCGGCGTGCTGCGCCGCATTGGCGAGGGCCGACTGAGCCACCCGCACCAGCGCGGGCTCGAACGGGCCGGGCAGCGGCGCCGGGGAACCGGAGAGCGTGAAGTGCACCGGCAGCCCGTACCGGTCGGCGGAGGTCGTGCAGAGCCGTTCCAGGGCGGCGGCCAGCGGCAGCCCGTCCAGCACCGGCGGGGCCAGCTCGCGGACGAAGCGCCGGGCCTCCGCCAGGTTGTCCTGGGCGGCCTCCCGGGCCACCCGGACGTGCCGTTCGGCGGCCGCCGGGTCGGCCGGCAGGGCGCGCTCGGCGGCGCGCAGCAGCAACTGGATCGAGGACAGGCCCTGCGCCAGGGTGTCGTGGATCTCGCGGGCGAGCCGCTCGCGCTCGGCGAGCACCCCCGCCGCGTGGTCGGCCGCCGCGAGGTCGGCCCGGGCGGCGCGCAACTCGTCGATCAGCCGCCGCCGCTGCTCGCTCTCCCGGTACAGCGCCTGGTAGCCGAGTACGGTCGCGGTGGCGACCGCCGCGCCGAGCACCGGGCCGATGAAGACGGCCGCCTCCAGCGTGCCCTGGTGCAGCGCGAATCCGCCGGCCGCGGCCAGCGCGGTGGCGAGCACCGCGGCGAGGCCCGCCCGGCGCGGCAGCAGGTGCAACTGCACGAAGTACAGCGGGAAGGCCAGCCACACGCCGTCCCGGCTGACCGCCAGCAGCGCCAGCCAGGCGGCGCCCAGCGAGGCCAGCCACAGCACGGTGGCCGCCCGCCGCCGGCCCACCGCCGGGGTGAGCGGGCCCGCCGCGTACACCGCGCCCGCGGCCAGTGCGGCGAGCACCGCCCGCGGGGCGTCCGGCCCGCCGCCGTGCACCGCCCGGGCCGCCGCCAGCGCCAGCAGCCCGGCGACCAGCAGGTGCAGGCAGTGGTTGACGACACGCAGCACGGGGGTCAGGGCACGGGGGTTCATGGTGCTTCCACGGTACCGGGCGGCCCCCGGCCGGCCGATCGATCAAAAGGTTGATTCCGGTCACCGCCCTTCGATTCCGGAGGATCGAACCGCGGCGCGATGTGAAGGCGAGGCGCGGCGACGAGAGTGGAGCCCGTCCACCGGAACCACCGCGGAAGGAGCCCGCGCCGTCATGTTCGTCGCCTGGAGGGACCTGAGGTTCGCCAAGGGCCGGTTCGCCCTCATGGGGGCGGTGGTCGTGCTGATCACCGTGCTGGTCGGGCTGCTGTCCGGCCTCACCGCGGGCCTCGCCCGGGGCAACGTCTCCGCCGTCACCGGACTGGACGCCGACCACCTGGCCTTCGCCGCGCCGGCCGACGGACGGGGGCCCTCCTTCGGGGACTCCGTCCTCCCCGAGCGGAGCTGGCAGCAGTGGGCGGCGGTGCCCGGCGTCCGCGCCGCCGAACCGCTCGGCATCGCCACCACCAAGGCCACCGCCGGCAGCCGCTCCACCGCGGTCTCCGCCTTCGGCAGCCGCCCCGGCGCCGGCCTCGCCCCGCAGCCCGTGCAGGACGGCACGGCCGTGCTCTCCGCCACCGCGGCCGAGGACCTCGGGGTGCACACCGGGGACACCGTCCTCCTCGCCCGCCGCCCCCTCACGGTCGCCGCGGTCGCCGGGGACGCCGCCTACAACCACACCCCGGTCGTCTGGACGGGCCTCGCCGACTGGCAGGCGATCGCCCCCGGCGCCGCCGGGGACGGGCCGCACGCCACGGTCGTCGCCCTGCGCACCGGCCCCGGCACCGACCTCGCCGCCGCCGACGCCCGGCTCGGCACCCGCACCCTGAGCCGCGGCGACTCGCTCACCGCGATCGGCGCCTACACCTCGGAGAACGGCTCGCTGCAACTCATGCGCGGCTTCCTGTTCGCCATCTCCGCCCTGGTGATCGGCGCCTTCTTCACCGTCTGGACGATCCAGCGGACCGGCGACATCGCCGTCCTCAAGGCACTCGGCGCCTCCACCCGCCGCCTCACCGGCGACGCCCTCGGCCAGGCCGCCGTCCTGCTGGTGCTCGGCACCGCGCTCGGCAGCGGCATCGCCGCCGCGGCCGGCGCCGCCGTCTCCGGCACCGTGCCCTTCGTCCTCGACGCGCCGACCCTGCTGCTGCCCGCCCTGGTGATGGTCGCGCTCGGCTCCGCCGGCGCCGCCCTCGCCGTGCGCCGCATCACCGCCGTCGACCCGCTGACCGCCCTGGGGAGCACCCGATGAGCCTCCACCTCTCCGACATCACCCTCAGCTACCCCGACGGCGACGGCCGCCTCACCGCCCTCGACCGGGTCGGCCTGGACGTGCCGCGCGGCTCGCTCACCGCCGTGGTCGGCCCGTCCGGCTCCGGCAAGTCCAGCCTGCTCGCCGTCGCCGCCACCCTGATCACCCCCGACAGCGGCCGGGTCCTCGTCGACGGCACCGACACCGCCGGCCTCACCGCCGCCGGACGCGCCGAACTGCGGCGCGACCGGATCGGCATCGTCTTCCAGCAGCCCAACCTGCTGCCCGCGCTCACCGCCGCCGAACAGCTCCAGCTGATGGCCCACCTCGCCGGCCGCCCGGCCCGCGCGGCCCGGGCCCGCGCCCTCGACCTGCTCGACGCGGTCGGCCTCGCCGACCTCGCCGACCGGCGCCCCGGCAGGCTCTCCGGCGGCCAGCGGCAGCGGGTCAACATCGCCCGGGCACTGATGAACGAACCGCGGGTGCTGCTGGTCGACGAACCGACCAGCGCCCTCGACCACGAGCGCGGCGCCGCCGTCGTCGACCTGCTCGCCGCCCTCACCCGCGAGCGTTCCACCGCCACCGTGCTCGTCACCCACGACCGCACCCACCTCGCCGCCGCCGACCAGGTCGCCGAGGTACGGGACGGCCGCCTGCGGGTGCTCGCCGGAGCGGCGTAGGAACGACACCCGGTGCTTGCGTAGGAGAGGTGCTCCCACGTGCCCCTGAGTGGTTGCCCGCGCCCCTGAGGTGACAGCGCCGCTTGATGGGGTGTGGAGGCGGGTGCTGTGCTGGGGTGGTGGTCGAGGGTGGGGGGGCCGGCGGTGGTGGTCGTGCGGGTGTGTCTGCGGGACGGACGCGGTGGCAGTCCGACGGCGGTGGTGGTCGGGGCCGACGCGGGGGAGGCCGTGGGGCGGGACGTGGCCGTCCGGACGGGGGCCTCGCATGCCGTGTTCGTGTCGGTGGGGGGCACTAGGCCGGGCGGTCGGGAGGTGGCGTTGCGCTTCTTCACCGCCGCGGGGGAGCTGCCCGCGTGCGGCCACGGGACGCTGGCGGCGCTGGCCCTGCTGGCCGAGCGTGCCGGGGGTGGGGAGCTGCGGGCCGTCGTGCGGACGGCGGCCGGGGTCTCCGCAGGTCGGGCGGCCCGGGTCGGCGGCGTGCTCACGGCCTCGTTCGACGTCGGGGCCGTCGAGGTGTGCGGGCCCGCGGCGGCCGGTGCGTTCGACGAGGTGCTGGAGGCGCTCGGTCTTCCGCCCGGCGGGCCCGCGGGGGGTGCCCGGGTCGCCTCGGCGGGGCGGCCGCGGCTGCTCGTCCCGGTGGCCGGCCGGTCCGAACTGGCCGCGCTCGCCCCGGACGCCGACCGGCTCCGGGCCGCCTGCGACCGGCTCGGCCTGCTGGGCTGCTACGCGTACAGCCCGCCGACCGCCGGGGGCCGGCTGGCGGCCCGGATGTTCGCCCCGTCGATCGGTGTTCCCGAGGACATCGCCAACGTCAACAGCACCGCGTGCGTCGCCGCCCGTCTGGCCGGGGCCGGTGTGCCCTCCGTCGCGGTCGACATGGGTGACGTGCTCGGCGCCCCCGCCACCGTCACGGCCGCGCTGCGGGGGAGCGGGCCCGGGGCCGCCGTGCGGGTCGGCGCCGAGGCGGTGGTCGAGCGCACCGTCCGTCTGCGCTGACGGCTGGTCCGGGGCCGCGTCCGGCGGAACGATCGACGCATCTTGTCTGTACAACTTTGCGGCCGGTTCATCTCCGGGCCGCCGACCGGACGACCCTCCGACACCCGGGCGCCCGAGGCTGGCCGCATGAGAGTCATCGTCGTAGGAGCCGGGGTGCTCGGCACCATGCACGCCTGGCACGCCGTCGAGCGCGGCCACGAGGTCGTCCACCTGGAGCGCGAGGCGGAGGCCCGTGGCGCCTCCGTCCGGAACTTCGGCCTGATCTGGGTCGGCGGCCGCGCCCGGGGTGAGGAGCTCGCCACCGCGCAGCGCGCCCGCGAGCTGTGGCAGCGGATCGGCGAGCGCGTCCCCGGCCTGCACTTCCGGGCCAACGGCTCGCTCACCGTGCTGCGCACCGAGGCCGAACTCGCCGTCGCCGAGGAGGTGGTGAAGGGCGACGAGGCCGCCGGACGCGGCTTCCGGCTGCTCGACGCCGCCGAGACCCGGGCCGTCAACCCGGCCCTGCGCGGCAACCACCTCGGCGCCCTGCACTGCACCCGCGACGCCGCCGTCGAACCCCGCGCCGCCCAGCCCGCGCTGCGCGCCGCCCTGGAGGCCACCGGCCGCTACACCTTCCTGCCCGGCCGCGAGGTCCGCGAGGTGATCGGCAGCTCCGCCGTCCGCGACGACCACGGCCGGGTGCACGCCGGCGACCTCGTCCTGCTCTGCACCGGCGCCTGGACGGGCGGCCTCGTCCGCGAACTCGCCCCCGAGCTGCCCGTCCGCCGCGTCCGGCTGCAGATGATGCAGACCGACCCGCTGGACGAGCCGCTCACCACCTCCGTCGCCGACGGCGACAGCTTCCGCTACTACCCCGCCTACGCCGGCACCGCCCTGGACGCCCTGAAAGCCGGCCAGCCGCAGGGCGCGACCGCCGCCGAGCACCGCATGCAGCTGCTCATGGTCCAGCGCACCGACGGCGGGCTCACCATCGGCGACACCCACGAGTACGAGCAGCCCTTCGGCTTCGACACCGTCGAGGAGCCGTACGAGCACTTCACCGCCGTCGCCGAGGACCTGCTCGGCCGGCCGCTGCCGCGGATCCGCCGCCGCTGGGCGGGCGTCTACGCCCAGTGCCTCGACACCACCCGCGTCGTCCACCGCGAGCGGATCCGCGACGGCGTCTGGCTGGTCACCGGGCCCGGCGGCCGCGGCATGACCTGCTCCCCGGCGATCGCCGAGACCACCGCCGACCTCGCCGAGCTGTAAACCGAGCCGTAAGCCGAGCCGTAAGGAACACCCCGCATGAGCACCGACATCCGCCTCGTCGTCCTCGACATGGCCGGCACCACCGTCGCCGACGGCGGCCTGGTCGAGCAGGCCTTCCGCGCCGCCGCGGCCGAACTCGGCGTCGCCGACGGCAGCGCCGAGCACGCCCGCATGCTCGACCACGTCCGCGCCACCATGGGCGAGTCCAAGATCTCCGTCTTCCGCCACCTCTTCGGCGACGAGGACCGCGCCCGGCAGGCCAACCGCTCCTTCGAGGCCGCGTACCACGACCTCGTCGACGCCGGGCACTGCAGCCCGCTGCCCGGCGCCGCGGAGGCGATCGGGCGGCTGCGCGGCGCCGGCCTGAGGACCGTCCTCACCACCGGCTTCTCCCGCGCCACCCAGGACCGGATCCTCGCGGCGCTCGGCTGGCAGGACATCGCCGACCTCACCCTCTGCCCCGCCGACGCCGGCCGCGGCCGCCCCTACCCGGACATGGTGCTGACCGCGCTGCTGCGCACCGGCACCGACTCCGTCCGGCAGGTCGCCGTGGCCGGGGACACCGGCTACGACATGCTGACCGGCACCCGGGCCGGCGCCGCCGTCGTCGCGGGCGTCCTCACCGGCGCCCACGAGGAGCAGCGGCTGCGCGCGGACGGCGCGACCCACGTGCTGGCCTCGGTCGCCGACCTGCCGGAGCTGCTCGGCGTCTGACGGCGGGTCGGGGTGCCTCAGGCCGCCTTCAGCCGGGCCACCTCGCGGGCCCGCTGGTCGAGGTGGGCGACCGTCCGGTTGCCCAGGTGCGGGCGCAGGCCGCTGCGCAGCGCGCCGAAGTGCTCGTCGCCGCGGACGCTGCTGATCCCGGCGTAGTCGTCGAGGAAGGACGACCAGGTCGCGGCGGCCGCCTCGACGTGGCCGTGCTCCATCTGGCGGCGGGCCAGCAGGCCGAGGCCGTGCACCCGGCCCTGCCGCTCGGCCCGCGGCCGGACCCGGTTGGAGGTCTGCAGCGCCGCGATCGAGCCCGGCAGGTCGCCCAGCTCGTACAGCACGTGCGCGAGGTGGAACTGGTACGCCGCCAGGTCGTAGCCGCCGACCGCGTCGTTGCGGCCGTCCGCCTTCGCGAGCGCCGCCTCGGTCTCGGCCAGCCGGGCGAAGGCCTGCCGCCGGTCCTTCACCATCGCCGCCCCGTGCGCCTGCTGGCCGCGCAGGAAGGCGGTGAGCCGGGGACCGGCGGCGGGCGCGGCCTGCGCCGCCGAGTCCGCGTACTCCAGGGCGCGCGGCCCGTGGCCCAGGCTGGAGGCCTGCAGCGACATGCCGCGCAGCGTGCGGCAGTACGTGACGTGGTCGCCGGCCTGGTCGGCGAGGCGCAGCGCCTGCACGTAGTACGACTGGCCGAGGCCCTGCGCGAGCTCGTAGACGGCGGACCAGCCGGCCAGGTAGGTCAGGTCCGCGGCGGCGGCGAGCATGTCGCCCTTCGACCGGTCGCTGCCGGCCGCCTGCAGCCACGGGCCGACGCTGTTCACCAGGAAACTCGCCATCATGGGGCGGGCGTGCGCCGCCCCCAGCTCGTCCAGGATGCCGGCCAGCCGGTCGGTCATCGTCCGGACGGTGGCCACCTCGCCGTCGCCGATCCGCACCGTGCGGCCCGCGGCCGCCCGGTCGATCCGCTCGGCGGCCTCGCCGAACCCGGGCACCGCCAGCGCCGCGGAGTACAGTCCGGCGGCCAGCACGCTCCGGCGGGACGGGTCCATGTCGGCCCGGCCGAGCGCCACCAGCCCGCTGACCGGATCGGTGGCCTCGTGGTCGCCGAGCCCGGTCTCCTCGGCCGCCACCGGCCGGCCCAGCCGCCGCGCGAACGCCTCCCGCACGACCCCGGCGACCTCCGCGCGCGGCCGCGACCCGGCCAGCCAGTGCGACACGGTGGTCTTGTCGTACGTGAGTCTGAGCCCGGCCTCCGCGCCGGTGCGGCGGACCGCCCGGGCGAGCTGGTCGTTGCCCCAGTCCGCCTCGCGCATCAGCGCGGCGAGAGCGGCGTTCGGTGTACGCGTGCGTCGTCCCATGTCGGCCTCGACTCGTGTTCAACCGGTTCAACCCTGTCCACAGCATGGACTGTTCTCTCCTGTGGAGTAAACGAGTTGACTGAACGTGAGCCGTTGGAGGGACTGGATCCGGCGGCTCCCCGCGGCCTGCCCCGGTTTCCCCCCCACCGGCGGCAGGCCGCGTCCCCGCCGTCCCGGGAGAGCAGGAGCGACCCATGACGACCGCCGCGAGGTCATCGACCGCCGTGACGCGCCAGGCGCCGCCCGCCGTCGCCGAACTGCCGTGCGAGGAGCGGTCGGCGCAGCTCGCCCGCGGGCTCGTCCGGGCCCGCCTCGGCCACCTCGGGCTGGCCGCGCTCGTCGAGGACGCCGAACTGGTGGTCTCCGAACTGGTCGGCAACAGCGTCCGGCACTGCGGCGGGCGGCGGATCCGGGTCGCCGTCCGCCGCCGGCTCGACGGCCGGGTCCGGATCAGCGTCGAGGACGCCTGCCGCACCCCGCCGACCCTGCTCACCGCCACCGAGGACGACGAGTGCCACCGCGGACTCGCCCTGGTCGACACGCTGGCGGACCGGTGGGGGACGGCGCCGACCGCGTGCGGGAAGGTGACCTGGGCCGACCTGCGCTGAGGGCCCGTACCCGCGGTGTGTCGCCCGGACGGCGTGCGTGGCTCCGCCGGTGATCGGGACGGCCCGGTCTAGCGTGAGGGGGTCGGCCGGACCGGCCGCGGCTGAGGAGGGCGCCCGTGTCGTCGCATGCCCGCTGGTTGACCGTCTCCCTGGTGATGCTCATGGCGGCCTGCGCGACCGCGCCGCGGACCAGCGCCGGGCAGTCGTCCGCGACCCCGCGGCCGGGGTCGACGTCCGCGTCGAGAGCGGGGAGCGCCGCCGTGGGTCCGTCGCAAGCACCCTCGTCCGCGTCGGCCGACTCGGCGGAGCCGACCTGGCGGACGCTGACGCCCCCGGCGGCCGGGCCGGTCACCGACGAGCAGCTGGCCGGACAGCGGATCGTGTACTCCTACCCCGGCCCGGTCGTCCCCGACTCCGTGCTGGCGGCCGTCCGCGGCGGACGGGCCGCCGGGGTGATCTTCTTCGCGGAGAACATCCCCGACACCGCCACCCTGCGGACGGCGGTGGACCGGCTGCGCGAGGCGCAACGGCAGAGCCCGGTGGCGGCCCCGCTGCTGCTGATGACCGACCAGGAGGGCGGCAGGGTCCGGCGGCTGCCGGGTGCGCCCGAACTCTCGGCGCGGGAGGTCGGCGAGTCCGCGGACGCGGTGGCGGTGGCCGCCCGCACGGGCACCGAGGCGGGCAGGAACCTCGCCGCCGCCGGCCTGAACGTCAACCTCGCACCGGTGCTGGACGTGTACGAGGCGCCCGGCAACTTCATCGACGCCAAGCACCGCTCCTACGGCCAGGACCCGGCCGTGGTGGCCGACCTGGCGGCGGCCTTCGCGGTGGCCCAGCGGCAGGAGGGGGTGGCCGCCACCGCCAAGCACTTCCCGGGGCTGGGCACGGCGCCGGCCGGGATGAACACCGACGCCGGCCCGGTGAGCCTGCCGGTGCCGCTGGAACGGCTGCGGTCCGCGGAGGAGGCGCCCTACCGGGCGGCGCTGGCGGTGGGAGTGCCGCTGGTGATGCTCTCCTGGGCGGTCTACCCGGCGCTGGACGCCGAACGGCCCGCCGGGCTGTCGCCGGCCGTGGTCCGCGGCGAACTGCGCGAGCGGCTGGGCTTCCGCGGGGTGACGGTGACCGACGCGCTGGAGGCCGGGGCGCTCGACGGCTTCGGTGACACCGGCGCGCGGGCGGTGGCGGCCGCCGCGGCCGGGATGGACCTGATGCTCTGCTCCGCCCGCGACGCCGACCAGGGCGAGCGGGCGGCGCAGTCCCTGGCGGGGGCACTCGCCGACGGCCGGCTGGACCGGGCCGGCTTCACCGCCGCGGCCGCCCGGATCGCCGCCCTGCGGGGCGCCCTGCGGTGAGTTGCCGGGCGTCCCGCGGGCGGGACGTCAGTGCAGGGTGCCCGCGTACCTCCGCAGGAAGCGGGTGCCGGTGCCGGCGGTCACCACGACGTCGTAGCGGCCCTGGTCGAGCGGCCAGTCGACGGTGGTGGCCGAGCCGGGGGCGACCCAGACCGTACGGGCGGTGCCGGCGTAGTCGTTCGGGGTCAGGGTGAACGAGCACTCGGTGCGGCCGTCGTTGGCGAGCCGCAGGGTGATGCTTCCGGTGCCGACAGCGGCGGTCACCGAGGGCACGGCGACGTCGTCCTGCGGGGCGCGCACCACCGTGCCGGCGAAGCGGCGGACGAAGCCGTCCGGGCCGTGCACGGTGAAGTCGTAGCGGCCGTCGGTGGACGCGGCGTCCCAGGTGTACGTGCGGCTCCCGCCGGCCGGGACGGTGTACGGGGTGCCGGCGAACGGCAGCGCGATGTTCGGGTAGACGGTGTACGGGAAGGCCACCGCACCGGAGTTGGCCAGGATGCAGGTGACCGCGCCGGTGCCGCGGTCGACCGCGGCGTCCGCCCACGGCCGGTACGGCAGCTTCCGGTGCGGGCGGCTGCCCGGCTCCTGGGCGGGCATCGCCTGGGCGCCGGTGGCGGGCAGCTTGACCGCGGGCAGCTTGGCCCCGGCGTCCGCCTTGGCCATCAGGGCGACGGTGTCCGGCAGCGCGGGGATGCTGAAGTCCGGTGCGGTGAAGTCGAGGCAGCTGGTGAGGTCGCCGCAGACGGCCCGCCGCCAGGCGGAGATGTTCGGCTCCTGGACGCCGGTCACCAGCTCCAGGAAGCGCAGCACCGAGGTGTGGTCGAAGACCTGCGAGTTCACCCAGCCGCCGCGCGACCAGGGCGAGGCCACCCAGAGCGGCACCCGGTTGCCGAGGCCGATCGCCCGGCCCTGGGTGTACTCCTCCGCCGTGCCCGGCTCCGGGGTGGGCGGCACGACGTGGTCGAAGTAGCCGTCGTTCTCGTCGTACATCACCAGGAAGACGGTGTGCTGCCAGACCGCCGGGTTCGACATCAGCGACTGGAGCGCCGTGTTGACCCAGTGCGCGCCGTAGTCCGGGCTGGCGCTGGGGTGTTCGCAGAACAGGTAGGGCGCGACCAGCCAGGAGACGGTCGGCAGGGTGCCGTCCTTGCAGTGCTGGTCGAAGGCGGTCAGGTCCCACTTCGTCATCGCGTTCACGTACCGCGGGTCGGTGGCGGGGAAGGCGTGGAACTGCTTGAAGTAGGAGAGCGCGTTGTCGTCGTAGTCGCCGGTGCGGTCGTCCTTGCTCGGGTTGTGGTAGACCCGCCAGCTCACCCCGGCGGTCTGCAGCCGCTCGGCGTAGGTCGTCCAGTCCGCGACGGGGTTGTCGGTGACGGGGGTGTTGTCGATCCACGGGCCGGTGGTGCCGTCCCGGCCGGGGCCGGCGGTGCCCGTCCACAGGTAGAGCCGGTTGGGGTCGGTCGGGCCGGCCATCGAGCAGAAGTAGGCGTCGCAGAGCGTGAAGGCGTCGGCCAGCGCGTACTGGTACGGGATGTCCTCGCGGGTGAAGTAGCCCATGGCGCGCTCGCCCTTGGCGGCGATCCACTTGTTCATCGCGCCGCCGTTGATCGCCTGGTGGCCGGTCGCCCAGTCGTGCGCGAGGCCGCCGGCGTTCTGCGCGTTGTACTTGGTGGTGTCCATCCGGAACGGCAGCATCGCGCCGCCGTCGCTGCGGCCCGCGTCCGGCTGGCGGAAGACGTCGGTGCCGTCCGGGAACTGCAGTGCCTGCCGGTCGGCGAAGCCGCGGACACCGTTCAGGGTGCCGAAGTAGTGGTCGAAGGAGCGGTTCTCCTGCATGAGGATCACCACGTGCTGCACGTCGGCGATCGAACCGGTCGCACCGGCCGCCCGGGCGGCGGTGGCGGGCAGGCCGACGGCGGCGGCCGCGCCGGTGGCCGCCGTCGCGGCGACGAAGCTGCGGCGGCTGAGCTGGGGGGTCATGGCACGGCCTCTCAGAGGGTGAAGGTGGCGACGGCGGCGGCGGTGTCGCTCGGCCAGCCGTTGGCGGCGGCGTTCGGCTCGGCCTGCGGCCAGCCGGTGGCGAGGGTGTGCGCCTCGACGAGGGTCAGCGCACCCGCGAACTGGACCTGGTCGATCCGGTCCTGCGGCTCCGGCTTGCCGCCGCGCACCGCCCGGGTCGGCGACCAGGTGTTCCCCGGGGAGGCGACCGGGTCGGGGTGCGCACTGCGGAAGGCGTCGGTCAGACCGGCGTCCCGCAGGGCGGTGGTCACCGGCCAGGCCAGCGCCGGGCGGCCGCCCTGGCCCGTCCAGTCCAGGTGCGAGGGCGAGGCGAGGTCCGCGGCGAGCACCACCCGCTGACCGGCGGCGATGTCGGCCTGCACCGCCGTGGCCAGCGCGACGGCCTGCTTGCCGCGGGTGGACGCGGCCTCGGCGGCCTGCACCTGGGCGGCGGTCTGCCCGTCCTGGACCGCGTACGGGCCGTAGTTCGCCTCGTCCAGGTGCGCGGCCCAGAAACGGACGGTACGGCCGCCCGGCAACTGCACCGTGGCGCCGGCGGCGGGCAGCGAGGCGGTCGGCGCGGTGACGGCGGTCAGCGGCCAGCGGCTGAGGATGCCCACGCTGCCGGAGCTCTGGTACGCGTACCAGCCGAGCGCGGTCGCCAGGGCCTGCGCGGCGGTGCCGGCGGTCTCCTGCAGCGCGACCACGTCCAGGCCCTGGGTGAGGACGGCGGCCAACTGCTTCTCCACCGCGTCGGTGAACGCCGCACCGGCGTTCGCCAGGTTCCAGGTCGCCGTCTTGAGGGTGAACGGCCCGGCCGGGTCGCGGACCGGGACCTGCACGGTCACCGTGTCGGTGGCACCCGCCGGGTCCTTGATGCCGACGGTCACCACCGCGGGGTGCGCCTGCGCGGCGGGCGCCGTGCCGCTCACCGTGCCGTCGGCGGCCACCGACAGCCAGGAGTCGCCGGAGACCTTCCGGTACGCGGCGGCGCCGGTGCCCTTCGTCCACAGGCCGGCCAGCTTCACCGAGACGGCCGTGCCGGGCGCCACCTGAGCGGCCGTCAGGGCGTCCACCACGGCGTGCGGCCGCGGCGCCGCAGGCTTCGGGCGGAAGGTGAACGGCGCGGTCTGCGCCAGGACGCCGTAGCCGTCCTTCGCCAGCAGGTACGCGGTGTACGGGCCGCCGGTCAGTGCGGAGGTGTCCAGCTGGACGTCCCCGGAGGTGCCGGGCGTGTACTTCCACAGCAGCGAGGACCCGTTGCCCGGCTGCCGGGTGCCGTCGTAGATCCCCACCCAGTTCTTCGGGTCCGGGGAGCCGGTCGTCCAGTGGAAGGTGATCCGGTCGCCCTCGGTCGGGTTCGCCGGCGTCGCGATGACGAGCGTCGAGCCTGTCGCCACGGAAGTCCTGTCCGCCGCACCGCCCTTGGTGCAGCTGGTTCGAGTTGGCTGAACAACTCGGACCATTGACCCGGCCCCCGGCGGCCCGCGGATGAACGCGACATGACGCCCCGTCGGAAGAACCGCGAACCCTGCCCCGAACCGGCGGGTCACCCCGTGCCCGCCGGCCGGGCGTCAGTGGCCGCCGCGGAGGTTGATGACGACGACGCCCGTGATGACCAGGGCGATGCCCAGCCACTGGAGGCGGCCCAGGGGTTCGGCGAAGAAGGTGGCGCCGATCGCGGCGACGGCCGCCGTGCCCGCGCCCGACCAGACGGCGTAGGCCACCGAGACGGGGATGTGCTTCAGGGCGCGGCCGAGCAGCAGGAAGGAGAGCACGTAGCCCAGGGCCACCCCGATGCTCGGCCACAGGCGGCTGAAGCCGTCGGTGAGTTTGAGCAGGCTGGTGGCGCAGACCTCGCTGGCGATGGCGAGCGCGAGCAGCAGGTACGGCATCAGGCCGGCCGGGCGGCGGCGAGCGCGTGCAGCAGGGCCACGTCGGCCTCTTCGAGGCTGTCGAGCAGGGTGATCCGGCCGCGCGCGGCGATCGGCACGGTGGACGGCACGGCGAGCACCGCGCAGCCCGCCGCCGCGGCGGAGGCGACCCCGGCCGGGCTGTCCTCGACGGCGACGCAGGCGGCCGGGTCGAGGCCCAGGCGGGCGGCGGCGGCGAGGTACGGGTCCGGGTCGGGCTTGGTGCGCTCGGTGTCCTCGGCGGCGAGGGTGGTGGTGAACCAGCGGTCGCCGATCGCGCCCAGCACCAGGTCGACGACGCGCCGCGGCGAGGCGGAGACGAGTGCGGTGGGCACCTCGGCGGTGCGCAGGGCGGCGAGCAGATCGAGGGCGCCGGGCCGGGGGACGACCTCGGCGGCGACCTTGCCGGCGAAGGCCCGGTTGAGCTGCTCGACGAGGTCCGCCTCGGCCCGGTCCGTGCCGCTCGCCCGGTGCAGGTGGGCGGCGGTGTGCTCGGCGGCCCGGCCGAGCACGTGCGGGAGGTCGGAGTCGTCGAGGGAGAGGCCGAGCTCGGCCGCGGTCTCGGCGGCGGCCTGCCACCAGAGGGGCTCGGTGTCGACGAGTGTGCCGTCCATGTCGAACAGGACGGCGGCGGGGGTGTGCGGCATGGGTGAACCTTACGCAGTCGGATGAAATGAGGGGCGCGGGGGACCGCGCAGTCCGGTGCAAATGTCGCGACGGCACGGGCCGAGCCCGGACCTGTACGTGACCCGCATCCGAATCGCGCAGTTCTCCGCGCCCCTGACGGGTTTCCCGATCTACCGCCGGCGGTCGACGAGGACGGGGCGGTCGGGGAGGGTGATGTCGGCGCGGCTGCCGGGGGGCAGGGCGGCGGCGGCCTCGGTGGCCAGGTCGGCCTTGACCTCGGTGCCGTCGGCGAGCCGGGCGGTGAGCCGGGTGACGGCGCCGAGGAAGGAGGCGCCGGTGACCTGGGCGGCGCCGTCGGTGTCGGGGCGCAGCACGACGTTCTCCGGCCGGACGAGCACCTCCAGTGGGCCGTCCGCGGGCAGCGTGCCGTCGACCGGGTACGTCCGGCCGAGCAGGGCGACACCGGCGACGGCGCGCTCGCAGGGGATGCGGCTCATGGTGCCGACGAACTCGGCGACGAAGGCGGTGGCCGGGCGGGCGTACAGCTCGGCGGGTGCCGCGCACTGCTCCAGGCGGCCGGCCCGCAGCACCGCGACCCGGTCGGCCATGGAGAGGGCCTCCTCCTGGTCGTGGGTCACGAAGAGGGTGGTGATGCCGAGTTCGCGCTGGAGGCGGCGGATCTCCTCGCGCAGGGTGAGCCGGACCTTCGCGTCCAGGGCGGACAGCGGCTCGTCGAGCAGCAGCACGCGCGGGGTGAGGGCGAGGGCGCGGGCGAGGGCGATCCGCTGCTGCTGGCCGCCGGAGAGCTGGTGCGGGTAGCGGGCGGCGTGCTGCGGCAGGCCGACGAGTTCCAGCAGTTCCTGGGCGCGGGCGCGGCGTTCGGCCTTGCCGGTGCCGCGCATCCGCATCCCGAAGGCGACGTTGTCGAGCGCGGTCAGGTGCGGGAAGAGGCTGTACGACTGGAAGACCATGCCGGCGTCGCGGCGGTGCGCGGGGATGCCGGTGACGGGCTTGCCGTCGACGAGGACCTCGCCGGCGTCGTGGGTCTCGAAGCCGGCCAGGATGCGCAGCGCGGTGGTCTTGCCGCAGCCGGACGGGCCGAGCAGGGCGAGGAGTTCGCCGGGGCGGACGTCCAGGTCGAGGCCGTCCAGGGCGGTGGTGGCGCCGAACGCGCGGCGCAGGCCGCGGAACTCGACGGTGGCACCGCCCGCGGCGGTCGCGGTGGGCGGGGTGTGCGGGGCGGCGGTGCTCATGCGGGGTCTCCGGGTCAGGAACGGGCGGGTGCGGGGCGGCGCTCGCGGCCGGCGGCGGCGAGCAGGAGCAGCAGCACCCAGGTGATCAGCAGGCTGAGCACGGACACCGCGACGGACATCTGGCCCTGGCTGTTGCCCACCGAGTACACCCAGACCGCGAAGGGCTGGTAGCCGAGGATGGAGGCGGCGGTGAACTCGCCGAGCACCAGGGCCAGGGTGAGGAAGGCGGCGTTCAGCAGGGCGCCGCGCAGGTTCGGCAGGACGACGGTGACGACGGCGCGCGGCCAGCTCGCGCCGCAGCTGCGGGCCGCCTCGACCAGGGTGCGGACGTCGACGGCGCGCAGGCCCGCGTCGAGGGCGCGGTAGGCGAGCGGCAGCGACATCAGCACGTAGGCGATCACCAGGACGAGCGGGAACTCGGGCTGCTGGACGAACACGATCGTCTGGAAGAAGGGCGTGTCCATCAGGTGGTCCGGGCCCCAGCGCAGCACGCCGATCAGGCCGGCGGTGAAGGCGACCGGCGGCACTACCAGCGGCAGGGTGCAGACCACTTCGAGCACGGCCCGCATCCGGGCGGTGCCGAGCCGGGCGGCGATCAGCGCCGGGACGAGCAGCACCAGGAGCACCACCACGGTGGCGGCGGCGAGTTCGAGGGTGAGCAGCAGGGCGTCGGTGAAGCCGGGGGCGCTCAGCAGGCCGGTGTAGGCGTCGAACTGCACGCCGCCGTTGGGGTCGTCGACCGAGAACCAGACCGAGGCGGCCATCGGGACGAGGAAGTACAGGCCGGCGACGAGCAGCACGGCCCCGCGCCACGGGCGCGGGCGCCGGCCGCCGCCGGCCTTCGGGGTCAGCTGAGCCATCGGGCGCTCCGGCGCTGGAGGGGCAGGTAGACGGCCATCACCAGGACGGCGACGACGATCATGTCGAGGCTGAGGGCGAGGGCGAGGTTGCCCTGGCCGACCAGGACGTTGCCGGAGAGCGCGTCGGCGATCGACCGGCTGATCAGGGGCACCGTCGCGCCGACCATCGCGGCGGCGGTGGCGTACGCGGCGAAGGCGCTGCCGAACAGCAGCACGTAGCCGCCGAGCAGCGAGGGCAGCAGGATCGGCAGGGCGACGTGCCGCCAGTACTGCAGGGCGGTGGCCCGGTTGTTGGCCGCGGCCTCGCGCCACTGCCGGCGCAGTCCGTCCAGGGCGGGGGTGATGGTGAGCACCATCAGCGGCACCAGGAAGTACAGGTAGGCGATGCTCAGGCCGGTGAAGCCGTAGAGCGTCCAGCCGTGCTCGGTGAGGTGGAACAGCTTGGTGATCTCGCCGGCGTTGCCGAGGGTGGCGACGAAGGCGAAGGCCAGCGGCAGGCCGCCGAAGTTGGCGAGCACGCCGGAGGCGGTCAGCACCGCCTCGCGGACGGCGCGGAAGCGGGAGGTCACCACGGCCTGGGCCAGCGGGAGGCCGACCACGGTGCCGATCAGGGCGGTGAGCGCGGAGAGCCTGACGCTGCTCAGCAGGGCCGTCCAGTAGGCGCCCTGCACCGAGTCGGTGACGTTGGCGGTGGTGAACGAGCCGGCGCCGGTCTCGGCGTCGGAGGAGAGCGTGAACGCGCCGGTGGCGATGGCGATCGCGGGCAGGCCGAAGCCGATCGCGAAGAACGCCAGGAGCGGCAGCGCGGCCAGCCAGGATCCGCCGCGCAGGCGGCGGGCCCGGGGGGCGGGCGGGGGAGTCGCGGGCCCGGCGGCCACGGCGCCCGGGCCGCCGCCGGGGTCAGCGGCGGCCGGGGCCGGCACCGGGGTGGGAGCCGTGGTCATGGTGTCGATCAGCCCGCGATCGCCTTGGTCCAGTTCTCGGTCACGACCTTCTTCGCGGCCGTGATCTGGTCCTGGGTCGGGAAGGTGGTGAAGGGCTTCTCGACGGTCGGCAGCTTGGCGGCCGCGGCGGTGTCGAGGGTGCCGTCCTTCTTCATGGCGTCGAACAGCGCCGGGGTGGCGTAGCCGCCCAGGTAGAGGTTCTGGCCCTCGGCGCTGAACAAATACTCCTGCCACAGGCGGGCGGCCGCCGGGTGCGGGGCGAACTTGTTGATGCCCTGGTTGTAGTACTGGGCGTAGGAGCCGTCCGAGGGGACGGAGACCTGCCAGTCGATGCCCTTGCCCTTGAACTCGTCGGTGTAGCCGGCGTTCAGGTACGACCAGTCGATCGAGATCGGGGTCTCGCCCTTCTCGACGGTGGCCGGGGTGGACTCGACCGGGTTGAAGTTGCCGGACTGCTTCAGCTTGGCGAAGAAGTCGATGCCGGGCTGGATGTCGTCCAGCGAGCCGCCGTTGGCGAGCGCCGCCGCGTACACGCCGCCGAAGGCCGAACCCGACTTGGTGGGGTTGCCGTTCAGCGCGACCTTGCCCTTGTACTCGGGCTTCAGCAGGTCGGCGAAGGTCTTCGGGCAGGTGCCGACGCGCTTGGCGTCGCAGCCGATCGAGATGTAGCCGCCGTAGTCGTTGACCCGCAGGCCGGCCGGGTCCTTCATGGTGTCGGCGACCTTGTCGAAGCCGGCGACCTTGTACGGGGCGAGCAGCCCGTCCTTGGCGGCCTGCAGCGCGAAGGCGCTGCCGAGGTCGACCACGTCGGGGGCGCGGTCCTGGCCCTTGCGGGAGGTGATCGCGTTGATCTCGTCCTGGCTGGAGCCGTCCGGGTTCTCCTCCTCGATCTGGATGCCGTACTTGGCCTTGAAGCCTTCGAGGATCTTGCCGTAGTTCGCCCAGTCGTGGGGCAGCGTGATGACGTGCAGCTTCCCCTCCTTCTTGGCGGCGGCGACCAGGGCGTCCATGCCGCCGAGGTCGGCCGCGGAGGCGGCGTCCTTGGCGGCCTTGGCACCCGCCGCGGGCTTGCCGGCGTCGCCGGAGGCCGCGGAGGAGCCCGCGGAGCCGCAGGCGGACAGGGAGAGCGCGGCGGCGGTCAGCACGGCCGCGAAGGCGGCGGCACGGGCGCGGTGCACGGTCACGGATGGTTCTCCAGGGTGAGGGGCGCTGCTGCGGGATTCGCTCGGGGAGGCGCCGGTCGGACCGGCCAAGTTGGCCAGCCAACTTTCGGCGACGCCGGTAAGTACGCCGGAGAGCGGTGACGGGAAGGTGAACGGACGCCCCAGGACAGGGGGCGGCTGCGGGAACGGTGGAGACCGGCCCGCCGATCGGTGATCGAAAACGGTTACAGTCGGTGCCGTCCGCCCCGCGCCGAATGCGGCGGACACCTGCCAGGAAGGACCACACCGCCGTGCCAGCAGACCCGGACCGCGCAACCGGCGCCCTCTACCGCACGGTGGCCGCCGACCTCCGCGAGGCGATCACCACCGGCCGCTACGGCGAGGCCGGTCGCCTCCCCGCCGAGGGCGCCCTCGCCGAGCGGTACGGAGTCTCCCGCGGTACCGTCCGGCAGGCGCTCGCCCTGCTGCGCGCCGACGGCCTCGTCACCTCCCGCCGCGGCACCCGCCGCGTCGTGCTCGGCACCGCCCGCGTGCAGAGCTTCTCCGAACTGCTCAGCTTCACCCACTGGGCCCGCTCCATGGGCGAGGAGCCCGGCGGCCGGCTGGAGTCGCTCGTCCGCCGCCCCGCCGACGCCACCGAGTGCGAGCTGCTCCGTCTGGAGCCCGGCTCGGAGGTGTACGTGACCCTCCGTCTGCGCACCCTCTCCGGGACGCCGGTGATGGTCGAACGCACCGTCTACCCGCCGCGGGTCGGCGAGATCGTCGCCGAACTCCCCGCCGACGCCGTCTCGCACACCGAGCCGCTGCGCGAGCACGGCATCCTCTTCACCGACGCCGACCACACCATCGACGTGGTCGCCGCCAACACCGAGGACGCCCGTCTGCTCGGCTGCCGCCGCGGCAGCCCGCTGCTCCGCGAGAAGCGCCGCACCACCGACCCTACCGGCACGCCCGTCGAGTGGTCCCAGGACCGCTACCTGCCCGGCACGGTCGCCTTCTCCATCCACAACTCCCTGGCCTCCTCGGCCCTCTCGCGCCACGCCCGCGACGGCGACTGACCGGAGCCGCGCTCCCGCCGACCGGCCGCGTCCGCCGCCGGTTCGCGGCAGGGTTCACGACCGTGCCCCGGCGTCGCTGGGCGGTGCGGGCGGCCGGGGGAGGTGCGTGTGTGCCCGTGGGGTCGTACGCCGTGGTGCCGTGCCCGGCACGGGGCCGCCGTCGGTGGGCACGGGGACGGCTCTGCCGGGCGGTCGGGCGGCGGGTGCCGTGGGCGGCGGGCCGTCGGTCGTGGCACTCCGCCGGGCCTTTGTCGGCTGACGACCCGTCGCGCCGGGACGGCCGGGGTGGTGTCGTCGTGTCGCCCGGTGGGCGGTGCGCCTGTGCCCGTGGGGTCGTGGACGGCTCTGCCGGGCGGTCGGGCGGCGGGTGCCGCTGCCGGAGATCGGCGGGGCGTGCGAGAGGCGGGTTGAAACCTCGTCAGGTGTCACCCGATCGGGTCGAGTGTGCGGCGAGTCGGGTGCTGCGGCTCGCCCGGACGGCCGCGGGTTGGTGCACTCGTGCTGCACGGTCCGTCGGGGCCGGTGCGCGAGGGAGGGGAACCCCATGGCACGGACCGGACCGACAGGGCGGGTGGAGCGGCTGCTCCGGCGGGCGGTCACCCTGGCGCTCGCCTGTGCGGCGGCCACCGCGGCGGCCCCGCCCGTTCCGGTCGCCGACCCGGACGGCCCGGACGGCCCGGCCGACCGCGTCGCCCCCCGGGCAGCCGGCTGGCACGCCGTCCGGCTGCCGTCCGCCCCGCGCAACCAGGAGCTCCGTTCGGTCGCCGCGCTCGGGCCCGACGCGGCGTGGGCGGTCGGCTACGAGGAGAGCCAGGCCGGCGGCGCCCCGCTGGTGGAGCGGTACGACGGGCGGGTCTGGCGCCGGCTGAAGGTGCCCGGCCACCGCGGTGCGGGCAGCCTGGAGGCCGTCCTGCCGTTCGGGCCGGGCGACGTCTGGGCGGTCGGCAGCCGCAGCGACCCGGCGGCCGGCGAGGACCGCGGTCTCGCCGAGCACTGGGACGGCCGCGCCTGGCGCGAGGTCCCGCTGCCCGCCGGGCCGGCCGACCGGTCCGTCCACCCGCTGGCCCTCGCCGCCGCCGGCCCGCGCGACCTGTGGGCGGTCGGCGCCACCGCGCATGACCGCACCACCGCCCCCCGCCCGCTGGCCCTGCACTGGGACGGTTCGGCCTGGCGCACCGTCCCCACCCCGGGGACGGAGGGCGACGCCGCGCTGCTCGGCGCCGCCGCCGACCGCGCGGGCGGACTCTGGGCCGTGGGCGTCGCCTACGACCCGGACGGCACCGGCCGGCCGCTGACCGAGCACTGGGACGGCCGGGCCTGGCGCATCGTCGACGCCCCCGGCGAGGACGGCCGCAGCACCACCCTGGAGTCGGTCGCCGTGCTCGCCCCCGACGACGTGTGGGCGGCCGGCTCCAGCACCGACGAGGACGGCCCGGCCCGGCCCTACCTGCTGCACTGGGACGGCGGCGACTGGCGGCCCGCCGACCCGCCCGCCGATGCGGAGGGCCAGCTCCACGCGGTGGCCGCCGCCCCCGACGGCACCCTCTGGGCGGCCGGCGAGCAGCCCGGCGCCGCCGTCCCGGCCTTCACCCTCCGGTACCGCGACGGCGCCTGGACGCACCACCCGGCCGACCCGGCCGCGGCCGGCGCCTCCTTCTTCTCGGTCGCCCCCGTCCCCGGCACCGGCGCGCTCTGGGCCGTCGGCTCCACCCAGCCGCAGCTCCAGGACGCCTGGCACCCCGTCGTGGAGTCGTACACCCCGTGACGGCCGCGCCGGGCCGCCGTGGCACAGTGACCGGATGCTGCTGCCCCCCGAGAACGCCCGCTTCGTGACGGGTCCGGTGCCCCCGCTGCTGCTGCTCGGTGCGGCGCCCTTCCACGCCGCGCTGCCCGTGCTGGCCGACGGCCCCGACGGGAAGATGCCGATCTGCGCGGGGTGGACGCTGGTGCCGAGTCTGATCATGTGCGTGGTCGACGGACCCGGGGAGGCCGGCTGCGTGATCCCGACGCTCACCTCTCCCGGCGACCCGGAGGAGGCCGCGTACATCGACGCCTGGTGCGCCGAGGCGGCGGAGGCCGGCGGCGCCGTGGTGGTCTCCCTCGACGCGATGCCCGAGCAGGTGGACTGGGCCGAGGTGTTCGGCGGGGACGCCGCCCGGGGCGGGTTCGTCGCGCTCGCGGCGCTCGCCTGACACCTGCTTCGCAGCCTGGCGGCGGCGGCCCGTGGGTAGAGTGCGGGACATGAGCGATGGCGCGGTGCTGCACATCAAGGGGCGAGTGCTGGTCGGGCCCGAGGACGTCCGGGACGAGCTGTGGGTGGTGGACGGGCGGGTCACCTTCGACCGCCCCGCGCACGCCGCCGACGTCCGCACCGTCGCCGGCTGGGCGATGCCGGGCCTGGTCGACGCGCACTGCCACGTCGGCCTGGACGCGCACGGCGCCGTCGACGAGGCCACCAGCGAGAAGCAGGCGCTCACCGACCGGGACGCCGGCACCCTGCTGATCCGCGACGCCGGTTCGGCCGCCGACACCCGCTGGATCGACGACCGCGAGGACCTGCCGCGGATCGTCCGGGCCGGGCGGCACATCGCCCGGACCCGCCGCTACATCCGCAACTACGCGCACGAGATCGAGCCCGGCGACCTGGCCGCGTTCGTCCGGCACGAGGCCCGGCGCGGCGACGGCTGGGTCAAGCTGGTCGGCGACTGGATCGACCGCGAGGAGGGCGACCTCACGGCCTGCTGGCCCGGGGACGCGCTGCGCGAGGCGATCGCCGCCGCGCACGAGGAGGGCGCCCGGGTCACCGCGCACTGCTTCGCCGCCGCGTCGCTGCCGGACCTGATCGCGGCCGGCATCGACTGCATCGAGCACGCGACGGGGCTCACCGAGGAGTTGATCCCGCAGTTCGCCGAGCGCGGGGTGGCCATCGTGCCGACCCTGGTGAACATCGCCACCTTCCCGAAGCTGGCGGCGGGCGGCGAGGAGAAGTTCCCGGCCTGGTCGGCGCACATGCGGCGGCTGCACGAGCGCCGGTACGACACGGTGGGCGCCGCGCACGACGCGGGCATCCCGGTGTACGTCGGCACCGACGCGGGCGGCTCGCTCGCGCACGGCCTGGTCGCCGAGGAGGTGGCCGAGCTGGTGAAGGCCGGGCTGTCGGCCACCGAGGCGCTGTCGGCGGCGAGTTGGGCGGCCCGCGCATGGCTGGGCCGGGACGGCCTGACCGAGGGCGCACCGGCCGACCTGGTGGTGTACGCCGAGGACCCGCGGGCGGACGTCCGGGTGCTCGCCGATCCGCAGGCCGTGGTGCTGCGCGGCCGGGTGGTGGCCTGAGCGGGACGGCGCCGGCGCCGTCCGCGAGTAGGGGCGGGGCGCGGACGTCAAGCTCCCCGACGGCGTGTCGGCGGGGGCCGCTAGGGTGATCACCATGGCACCCCGTCCCCTGCACGAGATCGTCGAACCCGGCTGGGCCCGCGCCCTGGAGCCCGTGGCGCCGCGTGTCGCCGCCATGGGCGACTTCCTGCGCGCCGAGCTGGCGGCCGGCCGCACCTACCTGCCCTCCGGCCCCAACGTGCTGCGCGCCTTCCAGCAGCCGTTCGACCAGGTCCGCGTCCTGATCGTCGGTCAGGACCCGTACCCGACCCCGGGCCACGCGGTGGGCCTCAGCTTCTCCGTGGCGCCGGACGTCCGGCCGATCCCGGCGAGCCTGGTGAACATCTACCGGGAGTACGGGACGGACCTCGGCTTCCCGCCGCCGTCCAACGGCGATCTCACTCCGTGGACGCAGCAGGGCGTGCTGCTGCTCAACCGCGTGCTCACGGTGGCGCCGCGCACGCCCAACGCGCACAAGGGCAGGGGCTGGGAGGAGGTCACCGAGCAGGCGATCCGCTCGCTGGCCGCCCGGGGCGGCCCGCTGGTGGCGATCCTCTGGGGCTCGGCCGCGCGCAACCTCCGTCCGCTGCTGGGCGGGATCCCGTCGATCGAGTCGGCGCACCCCAGCCCGATGTCCGCGGACCGCGGTTTCTTCGGCTCCCGCCCGTTCAGCCGGGCCAACGAGCAGCTCGTCCGGCAGGGCGCGCAGCCGGTGGACTGGCGCCTGGCGTAACGGAGTTGGCGTCAGTCTCGGGTGCCGCGGCCGGCGGGTGTCAGGCCGCGGCGTCAACCTCACCCGAAGGAGTGAACTGACGCTCCGTGGTGCTCGGGTGACGCACGGTTCGAGTGAGACTGATTGTCAGTCCAGAGCACGAGCCCCGTCCCCGGACCGGTGCGCGCCCCGCTTTCTCCGCGCCCGCGCCGGGGATGTCTCCGCGCCCCGCGCGGGGTGACGTCCCCGCGCAGGGCGACGTCGGTGGCGCGCTCCTCCTCGTCCATGTGTGGGGGTCACTCCGTCATGCCGTCCCGTTCTTCCGTCCGCGCCGTCGCCGCCTCGCTCGCCGCCTCCGCGCTCGCCGTCTCGCTGCCGGCCGCCACCGCGCAGGCCGCCACGCCCAAGGGGTCGGCGGGCAGCGCCCGGGCGGTCACCGCCGAGGTCGACCTGGAGGTGTCGCTGCTCGACAAGGCGGTGCGCGTCCCCGTCGACGCGACCCTCAACAAGGTGCAGACACCCGCCGAGCGGGACGCCTCGATGCTCACCGCGGCGGTGGACGGCGTCGACCGCGGCCGCCCGGTCACCCTGGTCAAGGCGGACGTCGGCCGCTCGGTCACGCACTCCGACGACCGGGGCACCTCGGCCTCCGTGACGCTCGCCGACGCGGACGTGCACGCCCCCGGCCTGCCCGGCACCACCCTGCTCGGCCTGCAGGCGCTCTCCGCCGAGGTCACCTGCCCGGTGGACGGGCGTCCCACCGCCAAGGTGACCTCCCCGCTGAAGCTGACCGTGCTGGGCCGCCCGGTCAGCGTCGGCCTGAACAGCCCGAGCCGGGTCGCCGTGCCCGCCGTCGGCACGGTGGAGGTGGAGTTCTCCAAGAAGACGGTCACCACGACGACGGCCGCGGCCTCCGCCCTGGAGGTGTCGGTCGACCTCAATCCGCTCAACCTCAACGTCGCCCGGGTTACGGGCAAGGTGACGGTCGCCTCCGTTTCCTGCGAGAAGCCCACCGCGGCGCCCGTGGTCCAGACCTCCCGGCCCGCTCCGAAGCCGACGAAGGCCGACCTCCCCGTGCCCGCCGGGCAGCCCGGGGCGCTCGCCTCCACCGGCAGCAGCGGCACCGGCACGCTGGTCGGCGGAGCGGCGACGCTGCTGGTCACGGGCGGTGCGGCGCTCTGGGCCACCCGTCGCCGACGGGCCCACGCACGCCGCCGCTGACCGCCCCGGGTGAACCAGCCGTCCCACCGGTGCGCCCACATCCCGAGACGTGCACTGTCCGAGGGTGAGCGTGCCGCCGCGGACGGTTGGTTCACATGGGCGTTACATAGGAGGAACAACCGGGAAACGGCGGCTTGCAACGCTACGCGGGCACCCACCACCCAAGCAGTGAGGTTCACCGCAATGGCAATCAAGGCCGAGTACATCTGGATCGACGGCACCCAGCCGACCGCCAAGCTCCGTTCCAAGACTCGGGTGCTGCCGAACGCGGACAAGATCCCCACCTGGGGCTTCGACGGCTCGTCGACCAACCAGGCCGAGGGCCACGCCTCGGACCGTGTGCTCGAGCCGGTGAAGGTCGTCAAGGACCCGATCCGCGGCGGTGACAACATCCTGGTGCTGTGCGAGGTCTTCGAGATCGACGGCACCCCGCACGTGTCCAACACCCGTGCGAAGCTCCGCCCGATCGCCGAGCAGTACGCCGCTCAGGAGTCGATCTTCGGCATCGAGCAGGAGTACACCTTCTTCAAGGGCTCCCGCCCGCTCGGCTTCCCCGAGGGCGGCTACCCGGCCCCGCAGGGCGGCTACTACTGCGGCGTGGGTGCCGAGGAGGTCTTCGGCCGCGAGATCGTCGAGCTGCACCTCGACCGCTGCCTGGACGCCGGCCTCGCGATCTGCGGCATCAACGCCGAGGTCATGCCCGGCCAGTGGGAGTTCCAGATCGGCCCGGTCGACGCGCTGACCGTCTCGGACGACATGTGGATCGCCCGCTACCTGCTCTACCGCACCGCCGAGGAGTTCGGCATCGACGCCACCCTGGACGCCAAGCCGGCCCGTGGCGACTGGAACGGCGCGGGTGCGCACACCAACTTCTCCACCAAGGCGATGCGCGAGGGCTACGACGCGATCATCACCGCCTGCGAGTCGCTCGGCGCCTCCCAGGAGAAGGTCATGGAGCACGTCAACCAGTACGGCGACGACATCCAGTCCCGCCTCACCGGCAAGCACGAGACCGCCCCGTGGAACGTCTACTCCTACGGCGTCTCGAACCGCGGTGCCTCCGTCCGCATCCCGTGGCAGGTCGAGGTGGAGCAGAAGGGCTACATCGAGGACCGCCGCCCGAACGCGAACGTCGACCCCTACGTCGTCACCCGCCTCCTGATCAACACCTGCTGCGAGGCGCTGGAGAAGGCCGGCCAGGTCTGATCCGCGCTCCCCAGAGCCTTCGCCCGCCGCTCCCTCCGCACCGCGGAGGCGAGCGGCGGGCGCTTTCCGTACCCGCCGCGCACGGCCTTCCGTAGGGTGGTTCCATGGCGGACGACCCCGACCCCACGCCCGACTTCACGCCCGAGCAGACGGCCCGCGGCCGGGCCCTGCGGCGCGCCCAGGTGCCGTGGCTGCTCGGCGGTGCGCTCACCGCGCTCGCCCTCACGCTGGTGCTCGGCCTCACCCCGGCCGGTGCCGGGCTGGTGACGTGGGCGGGCGGCCTGTTCGGCGGCTCGCGCACCGCCGAGGTGCTGGGCGGTGCGGCGGCGCTGGCGGTGCTCGGCCAGGCCGTCCGGATGCCGTTCGGGGCCCGGATCAGGGCCGTCCGCGCCCGCTACGGCCTGGTCACCCAGGGCTGGGGCGGCTGGGCGCTCGACGCGCTGCGCGGCCTCGGTCTCGGGCTGGCGCTCCTCCTGCCCGCCGCGCTCGGCCTGTACGCCCTCACCGGACGCTCCCCGGACCGCTGGTGGATCCCCGGCGCGGTGCTCGCCGCACTGCTGGTGACGGCGCTGTCCTTCCTGCACCCGCTGCTGATCGAACCGGTCTTCAACCGCTTCTCGTCGATGCCGGCCGGCCCGCTGCGGGACGCCCTGCTGGGCCTCGCGGACCGGGACGGCGTCCGGGTGCGGGACGTCCTCGTCGCGGACGCCTCGCGCCGCACCACCGCGCTCAACGCCTACGTCTCGGGCCTCGGTTCGACCCGCCGCATCGTGGCCTACGACACCCTGCTGAACACGGCCGAGCCGCGCGAGGTGGAGCTCGTCGTCGCCCACGAACTCGGCCACGTGAAGCACCGGGACGTGCTGACCGGCACCCTGCTCGGCGCGGCCGGGGCCGCCGCGGCCACCGTGCTGATCGGGCTGGCGGCGAACTGGCAGCCGCTGCTGGACGCGGCCGGCGGCGAGCCCACCGCCGACCCCCGCTCGCTGCCGCTGCTGGCCGCCCTGGCCGCGCTGATCGGGTCCGCGACCGGCCCGCTGCAGGCCGCCGCCAGCCGCCGCATCGAGGCCCGCGCGGACCGGCACGCCCTCGAACTCACCGACGACCCGGAGCAGTTCATCGCGATGCAGCGCCGCCTCGCGGTGGCCAACGTGTCCGACGTCGACCCGCCGCGCCTGCTGGTGCTGCTCTTCGGCACCCACCCCAGTGCCACCCGCCGGATCGCCGCCGCCCGCGCCTGGCGCCCGGCCGCCGCGCCGCCGGCCGCGGCACCCCCGGCCGGCTGAGGACCGGGCGCCGCCGACTGCCGTGCCGGCGTCCACGGCCGCGGCCGTAGACTCGCGGGAGTCGTCACGGAACGTATCGAACAAGGACTCTGATTCATGGTGGACCCTTCCCCCAAGGTCGTCGTCGTCGTGCCCACGTACAACGAACGGGAGAACCTGCCGGTCATCGTCGGCCTGCTCGCCGACCTGGGGATGCCCGACCTGCACGTGCTGGTCGTCGACGACAACTCGCCGGACGGCACCGGTGAGGTCGCCGACAAGCTGGCCGCCGAGTCGCCGGACACCGTCGGCGTGCTGCACCGCACCGACAAGGACGGTCTCGGCCGCGCCTACGTCGCCGGCATGAGCCGGGCGCTCGACGAGGGCGCCGACGTGGTCGTGCAGATGGACGCCGACCTGTCGCACCCCGCCGCCGTCCTCCCGGTCATGGTCGAGACCCTGCTCTCCGGCGACGCCGCGGTGGTGCTCGGCTCCCGTTACGTGCCGGGCGGCTCGACCGCCGCCGAGTGGCCGTGGCACCGCAAGGCGCTCTCCGCCTGGGCCAACTTCTACGTCAACGCGATCCTGCGGCTGCACGTCAAGGACGCCACCGCCGGCTTCAAGGCGTGGAAGGCGGACACCCTGCGGGCGATCGACCTGCAGTCGGTGCACAGCAACGGCTACTCCTTCCAGGTCGAGATGAACCACCGCACCGTCCGCCGAGGCCTGCGGATCGCGGAGGTGCCGATCCGGTTCGAGGAGCGGGTCAAGGGCGCCTCCAAGATGAGCTTCGGCGTCCAGGTCGAGTCGGCGCTCGCGCCGTGGAAACTGCTGTTCGCCGGACGCCGCTGACCGGCCCCCGCCGCGGCGGCCGGCCGGGGGAGCACCCCGGCCCCCGCCGCGCGGGTGACGTGCCGTCACCGTGCAGCGGTGTCGGCCGGATCGCGCCCCTCCGCGTTCCTATGCTGCGTCGGTAAGGCCGGGTACGACCGGGCTTCCGACTCCCGAACGGTTGAACGCATGCGAGTGAAGACCCGGAGCCGGCGGGTGTGGGCCGGCATCGGCGCCGTGCTGGTCGGCGTCACCGCGACCACCGGTGCGGCCGCCCCGCAGAAGGGACCGCGCCAGGACCTCGGCCCCGCGATCTCCGCGATCCTGGACAAGCCGCGGTACCAGCACTCCCAGTGGGGCATCCTGGAGCAGGACCCGCAGACCGGCCGGACGATCCACGACCTGCAGGGCGGCAAGTTCTTCATCCCCGGATCGGTCGCCAAGCTGATGAGCGTCTCCGGCGTCTGGGACACGCTCGGCGGCGACCACCGCTTCACCACCCCGGTCAACGCGCTGGGCAACCGCTCCGGCTCCGTCCTCACCGGCAACCTGGCGATGGTCGCGCAGGGCGACCTGACCATGGGCGGGCGGACCGCGCCGGACGGCCAGGTCTCCTACACGCCCGTCGACCACACCTACGCCAACGACGTCCCGGGTGCCACGCTCACCCCGGAGGACCCGCTGGCCGGCCTCGACTCCATCGCGCAGCAGGTCCGTTCGGCCGGCATCACCCAGGTCCGCGGCAACGTCGTCGTCGACCCGCGGCTGTTCACCGCCGGGCCGCCGCTCGACCCGGCGCCCACCCCGATGATCGTCAACGACAACGTCATCGACCTGCTCACCACCCCGACCGCCCCCGGGCAGACCGCGCAGCTGTTCTGGCGGCCGCAGGTCGCCCCGTACCAGGTCACCTCGGACGTGCGGACCGTCCCGGCCGGCGGCACCACCGACATCCAGGTGTCCGCCGACCCGGACGGCACCCGGATCACCCTCTCCGGCACCATCGCCGCCGACGCCGCCCCGGTGCTGCGGATCTCGCACGTCCAGGACCCGAACGCGTTCGCCCGCACCGCCCTGATCGAGGCGCTCGCCCGGGCCGGCGTCACGGTCGGCGCCCGCCCGGTCGGCCCCAACCCGGTGGACCTGCTGCCCGCCTCGTACCCCGCGGGCTCCCGGGTCGCCGCCTACGTCTCCCCGCCGTTCGAGCAGTACACCCGGCTCATCCTCAAGGTCAGCCACAACCTCGGCGCCAACCTGGGGATCTGCCTGATGGCCGTCTCCGCCGGCAGCCACGACTGCCTGGACGGCTTCCCCGTGCTGCGGGCCTTCCTGGAGCGGGCCGGCGTCGACCTCACCCAGGTCCAGCTCGCCGACGGCCGCGGCGGCGACCCCGTCGACCGGGTCACGCCCGTCGCGATCAACCAGATCCTCGCGTACTGGCTGCGCACCCCCGAGGCGGACACCTTCCGCAACGCCCTGCCGATCCTCGGCGTCGACGGCACCCTCGCCGACAACTGCACGGACTGCCCGGCCAAGGGCAAGGTCTGGGCGAAGACCGGCACCGTCGCCGGCTTCGACTACCTCAACCAGCAGCTCGCCGTCGGCGCGGAGACCGTCGCCGGCTACCTGGACGCGGGCAACGGCCGGCTCCACACCTTCTTCGCCGGCGTCAACAACACCCAGGCCGCCGACTTCGACGACTTCCTGGAGGTCATCGACGACGTCACGAACGTCGCCGCCCTCCTCCAGCAGCAGGCCGCCCGCCACCCGCACCACTGACGGACCGCCACCACCGGGCCGCGGACGGCACGGCCGTCCGCGCCCCGCGGCGTGCCCGCCGAAACCCGGTGGCCCGGCGGCACAGCCCCCGACGACAATGCGGCGGACACCGCGGTACGGGGGAGGGGTCGTGGAACGACCGGACGACGACGGGCGGCCGTTGCTGCTGCTGGACGTGGACGGGCCGCTCAACCCGTACCGGGCGAAGCCGCAGCGCCGGCCCGAGGGCTACCTCACCCACCGGGTGAAGCCCGCCTCCTGGCTGGAACGGCACCGCGACACACCGCCGGCCCGCGTGAAGCCGCTGCGGCTGTGGCTGCACCCCGGGCACGGACCGGCCCTGCTCGCCCTGCCGTACCGGCTCGTCTGGTGCACCACCTGGCAGGACGAGGCCAACGAGTGGATCGGGCCGCCGATCGGCCTGCCCCGGCTGCCCTTCGTCCGCTGGCCGCGGATGCACCACGGCGACCCCGACGGGCTGCACTGGAAGACCCGGTACCTGACCGAGTGGGCCGCCGGCCGGCCGTTCGCCTGGGTGGACGACGAGATCGAACCGCAGGACACCGCCTGGATCACCGCCCACCACCCCGCTCCGGCGCTGACCCTGCTGATCGACCACCGGTACGGCCTGCGGGCCGCGGACTTCGCGGCCCTCGCCCACTGGGCCGAGCAGCTTCCGGCGGCCGGCCGGTGACCGCCGGGACGGTGCGCAGCCTGCACCGCCACCCCCTGAAGTCCGCGCTCGGCGAGGAGATCGCCCATGCGCGGATTACCGGGCGCGGCCTCGACGGCGACCGGGTCCGCGCCCTGCTCGACACCGCCACCGGCCGCGTGGTCAGCGCCAAGAACCCGCGGCTGTGGCGCGCCCTGCTGACCGTCACCGCCCGCACCACCCCGCACGGGATCCGCCTGCTCGCCGCCGACGGACGGGAGTTGGACGAGGCGGGGCTCACCGCGCTGCTCGGCCGGGAGGTACGGGCCGTCGACGTGCCGCCGCCCGGCGCCGAGCTGGAGCGCAGCGTCCCCGAGGAGGTGCTCGACCGCGGCGCGGACGCCGAGGTGACGTCCACCGTGCACGTCCTCGGCAGTGCGGCGCCGCCCGGGACGTTCTTCGACTTCGCACCCGTCCACCTGGTCAGCACCGCGACGCTGGCGGCGCTCGGCGAGGGCACCGGCACCGGCGGGCCGGTCGCGGCGGCCCGCTACCGGCCCAACCTGGTGGTCGACACCCCGGGGCGGCGCGGCTTCCCGGAGAACGGCTGGGTCGGCCGCGAGCTGCGGATCGGCGACGGCGTCCGGCTGGAGGTGCTGGCGGCGACCCCGCGCTGCGCCGTCCCGACCCTGGCGCACGGCGCGCTGCCGCGCGACCTCGAGGCGCTGCGCGCGGCCGCCCGGCTGAACCGGGTGGAGCCGCTGCCCGGCACGGGCCCGATGCCCTGCGCCGGGGTGTACGCGCGGGTGCTGGCGGGTGGCACCGTCCGCCGCGGGGACGCCGTCAGCCTGCGGTGACCGGGCGGGCGGGCGGGGCGCCGACGGCGGCGGCCAGCGCGGCGAGGAAGCGGTCTCCGGTGGCCGGGTCCCGGACGGCGATCCGCAGCCAGTCCAGCCCCAGGCCGGGGAAGGTGTCGCCGCGCCGCACCGCGAACCCGGCCTCCCGCAGCCGCTCCCGCACCGCGGCCGCGCCGGCCAGCTCCACCAGCAGGAACGAGGACGCCGGGGTGCCGTGCACCCGCACGCCGGGGACGCCGCGCAGGCCCGCCAGCAGGTGCGCCCGGTGCGCGGCCAGCTCGTGGGCGGCCTCCTCGGCCTCGGCGAGCGCGGCCGGTGCCGAGCAGACCTCGGCGGCCGCCAGCGCCGGGGTGGAGACCGGCCAGAGCGGCTGGGCGGCGGCGAGTTCGGCGATCAGCTCCGCCGGGCCGAGCACGTAGCCGATCCGCAGCCCGGCCAGGCCCCAGGTCTTGGTGAGGCTGCGCAGCACGACCACCCGGCCCGGCAGGCCGCGCACGTCGGCGAGGGCGGCGCTCTCGCCCGGGACGGTGTCCATGAAGGCCTCGTCGACCACCAGGGTGCGGCCGGGGCGGGCGAGCGCGGCGACGTCCGCGGCGGGGTGCAGCACGGAGGTCGGGTTGGTGGGGTTGCCGATCACCACCAGGTCGGCCTCCTCGGGCACCGCGCCGGGCGTCAGCCGGAAGCCGTCCCCGGCGCGCAGCACCGCCCGGTGCACGGTGTGCCCGGCGTCCCGCAGTGCGGCCTCCGGCTCGGTGAACTGCGGGTGCACCACGCAGACGTGACGGGCCGCCACGACCCGGGCGAGCAGCACGAAGGCCTCGGCGGCGCCGGCGGTGAGCAGCACCTCGCCGGCCGGCCGGCCGTGCCGGGCGGCGACGGCGGCGCGGGCGGCGGCCGGGTCCGGGTAGGCGGCGAGGTCGCCGAGGGTGGCGGCGAGCCGGTCGCGCAGCCAGGGGGGCGGGGTGCCGGTGCGGACGTTGACGGCGAGGTCGACCAGGCCGGCGGCGCGGACCTCCGCGTCGCCGTGGTGCCGGAGGTCGAAGTCGGTGCTCATCGCGGTGGTCTCCCGAGGGGTCGCGGGGCGGTCGGGGCTGCCCGGGCGCAGCGGCTCGTCCGGGGCGGGGGCGCGGCGGGCGATCGCGACCGTGGCCGTCCGGGAGGCCGTCTTGGGCACCACCAGGCGCCCGCCGGGGGCCTCTGCCAGGGCGGCGGCCTCGGCGACGCCGGGGGTGCCGAGGGCGGCGCGGACGGCCGCGGAGGGGTTCGGTACGGGCACCGCGGCGAGCACGGCCGCCGGGTGCGCGGTCAGCGGGACGCCGAGGATCCGGGCGGCCCCGCGCAGGCCGGGTTCGGCGGCCCTCACGTCGACGGTGGCCAGCAGCACGAGCTCCGTGCGGTCGAGGCCGGCGGTGGCCAGTGCCTCGTCGAGCAGGCGCAGGACCTCGTCCGCGGGGGTGCCGGGGCGGGCGCCGACACCGGCGACCAGCGGGCCGTGCAGCTCCACCACCGTGCCTCCGCAACCCCTGTGACCTGCCGGAAATCCCACCACGGGCGCGACGGGCGGGTCAATCGTGGCGGGTGTGAGATGGAACGTACCGGCGTCGGATGCTGTTCTTCCGTTCTTCACTTCCGCGGCGCGGCCCCGGCCACCGGCCCCGGCCTAGGGTTTGGCCGCTCGACCGGTCGCAGCCAGCACTGCCTCGCACCACCCTCAACTGCCGCCCCTCGTACGGAGGACAGCATGACCGCCGCTCGGACCCCGAAGCGCAACCGGCGCACCTTCACCGCCCTCGCCGGAGCCGTGGCGATGGCCGCCGGATCGCTCGGCATCTGGGCCGTCACCGGCGCCACCGCCCAGGCCGCCACGCTCCCGACCCCCGACCACGTGGTGGTCGTCGTCATGGAGAACCACGCCTACTCGCAGGTCATCGGCAGCTCCAGCGCGCCGTACCTGAACAACACGCTGAAGGCGGGCGGGGCCAACCTGACCCAGTCCTACGGCCTCACCCACCCCAGCGAGCCCAACTACTACCAGCTGTTCTCCGGCTCCAACCAGGGCCGCACCGACGACAGCTGCGTCACCGTCGGCTCGATCTCGGCGCCGAACCTCGCCTCCGAGCTGATCGCCGCCGGCCAGACCTGGGCGAGCTACAACGAGGGCCTGCCCAGCCAGGGTTCGACCGTCTGCAGCAACAGCGCGACCAAGTACGCCCAGAAGCACAACCCGTGGTTCGGCTTCTCCAACGTGCCGACCTCGACCGCCAAGACGATGACCCAGTTCCCGACCGACTACACCACCCTGCCCAAGGTGTCGTTCGTGGTGCCGAACCTGTGCAGCGACATGCACGACTGCTCGGTCTCCACCGGCGACACCTGGATCCAGAACAACCTGGGCGCCTACGCGACCTGGGCGAAGACCCACAACAGCATGCTCGTGGTGACCTTCGACGAGGACAACAAGCTCTCCGGCAACCGCATCCCGACGATCTTCTACGGCGAGCACGTCGCCGCGGGCAGCTCCACCGCCACCACCTACAACCACTACAACACGCTGCGCACCCTGGAGGACCTGGCCGGCCTGACCAGCCACGCGGGCAACGCCGCGAGCGCCTCCGACATCACCGGCATCTGGAACTGACGCCCGTGTACCTCGCGGACTCCCGCAGCACCAAGGCCGCCACCACCGGGGCCGGCCGCACCGCGGCCGGCAGCGGCGACGCCGGCAGCGCCGCGAGCCGCAGCACCGATCCGGCCGCCGTCCCGGGCATCCGCCCGGGGCGGCGCGCCGCCGCGGTGCCCGGCACCGTCCTGGCCCTCGGCGCGGTCAGCCTGATCACCGACGTCTCCTCGGAGATGGTCGGCGCGGTGCTGCCGCTGTACGTGGTCGCCGGACTCGGGCTCTCCCCGCTCGGCTTCGGCCTGCTCGACGGCATCAACAACGGTGTCGGCGCCCTCGTCCGGCTGGTCGGCGGGCACGCCGCGGACGGCGGCCGGGGCAGGCACAAGGCCGTCGCCGCGATCGGCTACGGCCTGTCCGCGGTCTGCAAGCCGCTGCTGCTCGCCCACACCCTGCCGCTGATCAGCGCGGTGCTGGCGGTCGACCGCACCGGCAAGGGGCTGCGCACCGCCCCGCGCGACGCCCTGATCTCGCTGGCCACCGCGCCCGAGCACCGCGGGCGGGCGTTCGGCGTGCACCGGGCCATGGACACCACCGGCGCGCTGCTCGGCCCGCTGGTCGCCTTCGCCCTGCTCCGGTTCGCCGCCGACGGCTACGACGCGGTCTTCGCCGTCTCCGCGTGCGTCGCCGCGCTCGGCGTGCTGGTGCTGCTGCTCTTCGTCCCGGGTCGCGCCGCCACCGCCGCCCCCGCCGGCGGGCCGCGCCCCGCCCTGCGCGACTCGCTGGCCCTGCTGCGGCTGCCCGCGCTGCGGCGGCTCACCCTGGCCGCCGTCCTGCTCGGTCTGACCACCGTCAGCGACTCCTTCCTGTACCTGCTGCTGCAGCGCCGGCTCGACCTGCCGGCGCACCTCTTCCCGCTGCTGCCGCTCGGCACCGCGGCCGCCTTCCTGCTGCTGGCCGTGCCCTTCGGCGCGGCCGCGGACCGGATCGGCCGCCGCAGGCTCTTCCTGCTCGGCCACCTGGTGCTGCTCGCCGGGTACGGGCTGCTGCTCGCCCCGTTGCACGCCTGGTGGGCGGCGCCGGTCGTACTGCTGCTGCACGGCTCGTTCTACGCGGCGACCGACGGCGTGCTGGCCGCGGCCGCCTCCGCGACCGTGCCCGCCGAGCAGCAGGGCGCCGGGCTCGCCCTGGTGGGCACCGGGCAGGCGCTGGCCCGCTTCGGCTGCTCGCTGGCGTTCGGCGCCGGCTGGACCCTCTGGGGCGGGCGGCCGGTGCTGGCGGTCGCCGCCGCGGCGCTGGCCGTGGCCGCCGGTGCCGCCTTCCTGCTGATCCGCACCCCCGGCTCCCCGCACACCCCCGACTCCCCGCCCGACACCGGCACCACCGAGGAGCACCCTGCATGACGCGCACCGCCCGCCTGCTGACCCTGCTGGCCGCCGTCCTCCTGCTCGGGGCGGTCGGCACGGTGGCGGTGCTGCACGCCGCCGACCGCTCCGGCCGCAAGGACCGGGAGCAGGCGGGCGGTCCCGTGATCACCCCCGGCCCCGTCCCGCTCGCCCCGGACGGGCCCCGCCGGCTGCTGTTCCGCTCCACCGCCTGGGGGCCGCACCGCGACGAGATCACCGCGGTGCCCGCGGACCGGCCGGACGGCCCGCGGACCGCCTCCGGTCTCAGGTGCCTGCGCTTCCACGCCGCCGCGGGCACCGGCATCTGCCTGCAGGGCGAGCAGGAGGGGCTGGGCGACCGCTACACCGCGGTCGTCCTCGACGCCGGCCTGCACGAGCTCAAGCGGTACCCGGCGGCGGGCATCCCCACCCGCTCCCGGGTCTCGCCCTCCGGCCACCTTGCCGCCTGGACGGTCTTCGTCAGCGGCGACTCGTACGCGGGCACCGACTTCTCCACCCGCACCTCGATCGTCGACACCCGCGGCTGGACCCTCTACGACAACCTGGAGACCTTCACCGTCCTCGACGGCGGCAAGCCGCTGAAGTCTCCCGACACCAACATCTGGGGCGTCACCTTCGCCGACGACAACGGCTTCTACGCCACCGTCGCCACCGGCGGGAGGACCTACCTCGTCCGCGGCGACCTCGGCGCCCGGACGCTCACCACCCTGCACCAGAACGTCGAGTGCCCCTCGCTCTCGCCGGACGGCACCCGGGTGGCCTACAAGAAGCGGGTGGCCGGCGCCTCCCCGGACGCGCCGTGGCGGCTGTACGTGCTCGACCTCGCCACCATGACCGAGACCGCCACCGCCGAGCAGCGCAACATCGACGACCAGGCGCTGTGGGCCGACGGCCGCACCCTGGTGTACGCCCTGGCCGGGGACTACGGGGCCGACCTCTGGACCGTCCCGGCCGACGGCTCCGGCAGCCCCGCCGTCCTCACCCGCTCCGCGGTGGCCCCGGCCTACCTCGGCTGACCGGCCGCCGGGCGGGCCGTCCGCTCCGCCGGCGGCCGCCAGTCCAGCAGCGACGCCGCGGCCCGGACGGCCGTCCGTTCGGGCAGCCGGCCGGCCGCCGCGAGGAGGGCGTCCGCAGGGCGACCGCGGGGGCGGCCCGCAGCCCGACCAGCCGGCCGACCCGGCGCGAGCCGGCGGTGACGGCGGTGGTGCGGGGCAGCCGGGCCGCGGTGTAGGCGGCGAGGGCGCCGGTGACGGCCGCCCCGGCGAGTGCGTGCGCGAGGACGACGGCGTCCTCCAGTGCCTGGCAGGCGCCCTGCCCCTGGAAGGGCGTCATGGCGTGGGCGGCGTCGCCGAGCAGGGCGACCCGGCCGCCGTGCAGGGCGGGCAGCGGGTCGGCGAGCTCCCACGCGTCGTGCCGCAGCACGGCCGCCGGGTCGGCGGAGTGCAGCAGGTCGACCAGCCCCCGGTGCCAGTCGCCGTACCGGCGCAGCAGTTCGGCGCGTTCGTCGCCGTCCGCGGCCCGGCCGCCGGGCGGGGTGAGCGCGGCGGCGTAGAGGTAGACCCGGCCGCCGGTGAGCGGGATGACGCCGGTGAGCGCGCCGCGGCCCCAGGTCTCGCCGGCCGGCACCGGACGGCCGGGGTCGGGGACGACGGTGCGCCAGGTGGTGAAGCCGGAGTAGCGCGGGCCGGGGTGTCCGGGCAGCAGCAGCGCGCGGGCGGCGGAGCGCAGCCCGTCGGCGGCCACCACCAGGTCGGCCTCGCCCTCGGTGCCGCCGGCCGTGACCCGGGCGGGCCGGCGGGCGTCGCCGGGGACGCCCGGCGGCTGGTCCGCTGGTGCGAGGGCGTCGTCTTCCACACCGCGGCCGGTGCGGGCCGCGCCCTCGGTGTGCCGGGGCCGCAGGAGCTGAGGGCCGAGGCCGCCCGCTACCTGGACGCGCTGCTGGCGTCCTGAGCCCGCGTCGGCGGGTGCCCGGCGTCCTGGGGCTGCGTCAGTTCCGTGCGCAGCTGCTCGCGCCGGTCGTGCCAGCGGCCGAGCAGGGCGGGCAGCTCCTCGCGCATGAAGCCGAAGAAGGCCAGCGACTCGGCCAGCCGGGCCCCGGCCGGGGTGTCGGGGCCGAGCGCCTCGATGCCCTCGCGCAGGCTCGACTCCCAGCGGACGAGCTCCCGGTCGCGGTGGACGGAGGCCTCGTACCAGGCGTCGTCGTGCACCCGGTAGCGGTCCCGGCGGGAGCCCGCCTCGCGTTCGCGGGTGACCAGGTTGACCTGGCCGAGGAAGCGCACCGCGCCGGACACCGCGGCCGGGCTGATCTGCAGCGTGTCGGCGAGTTCGGCGGCCGTCAGCCGGCCGGAGTCGCTGGCGAGCAGGGCGGTGAAGACCCGGGCGGGCATCCGGGGGAAGCCGGCGTCGGCCATCACCGCGGCGAAGCGCTCCACGAAGGCCCCGACCGCCGCGCCGTCCCGTTCCACCACGCCTCCCGCCCCGTGCCACGACCGTCCGGACCATCATCGGGGACCGGTCGGCCCTTGCGGAAATCCACTGAATTCATGAACTTCACGAATCTGTGAATCGAGAGTACCGTCGAGCCATGACGACCGCCATCTCGGTGACCGGCCTGGTCAAGGACTTCGGCCGGACGCGCGCCCTGGACGGGCTGGACCTCGCCGTCGCCCGCGGTGAGGTGCACGGCTTCCTTGGCCCGAACGGCTCCGGCAAGTCGACCACCGTCCGCGTCCTGCTCGGCCTGCTGCGCGCCGACGCCGGCACCGTCCGGCTGCTGGACGGCGACCCCTGGCGGGACGCCGTCGACCTGCACCGCCGCCTCGCCTACGTGCCCGGTGACGTCACCCTCTGGCGGAACCTCTCCGGCGGCGAGGCCATCGACCTGCTCGGCCGGCTCCGCGGCGGCCTCGACCCCGCCCGCCGCGCCGACCTGCTGGAACGCTTCGAACTCGACCCCACCAAGAAGGGCCGCACCTACTCCAAGGGCAACCGTCAGAAGGTCGCCCTGGTCGCCGCCCTCGCCTCCGACGCCGAACTGCTCGTCCTGGACGAGCCCACCTCCGGCCTCGACCCGCTCATGGAGGAGGTCTTCCGCACCTGCGTCGCCGAGGAGCGCGACCGCGGCCGCACCGTGCTGCTCTCCAGCCACATCCTGTCCGAGGTCGAGGCGCTCTGCGACCGCGTCAGCATCATCCGCGCCGGCCGCACCGTGGAGACCGGCACCCTGGCCGAGCTGCGGCACCTCACCCGCACCGCGATCGACGCCGAACTCGCCGGCCCGCCGCCCGAGCTGACGGGCGTGCACGACCTCGTCACCGACGGCCGGCGGGTGCGCTGCCAGGTCGACGCGGACCGGCTCGACGAGGTGCTGCGCGCCCTCACCGCCGTCGGCGTGCGCAGCCTCACCAGCCGGCCGCCCACGTTGGAGGAGCTGTTCCTGCGCCACTACGAACAGCCCGGCACCCCCGACCGCGGCGACCGGTCGCCCGACCCGGCGGTGACCCGGTGAACACCCTCGCCGGCACCCCCGTCCTGCTGCGCCTCGCCCTGCGCCGCGACCGTATCGTGCTGCCCGCCTGGGTGTACGTGCTCGCCGCCTCGGTCGTCTCCACCGCCGTGTCCTTCCGCTCGCTGTACGACACCGAGGACGCCCGGCTCCGCTTCGCCGCCGGCATCGCCGCCAACACCTCGCTGCGCGCCCTCTACGGCCCCCTGCACGACGCGTCCACCATCGGCGGGCTGACGGCCTGGCGGATGGGCGTCTTCGGCGCCGTCCTGGCCGGCCTGATGAGCACCCTGCTGGTCGTCCGGCACACCCGGGCCGAGGAGGAGGACGGCCGGCTCGAACTCGTCGGCGCCGGCGCGGTCGGCCGCCGCGCCCCGCTCACCGCCGCGCTGCTCGCCGCCGCCACCGCCAACCTGGTGCTCGCCGCGCTCGTCGCCGGCTGCCTCGCCGCCACCGGCGAGGCCCCCGCCGGCTCGCTCGCCTTCGGACTCGCCCTCGGCGGCTGCGGGATGCTCTTCGCCGGCACCGCCGCCGTCACCGCCCAGGTCGCCGGCACCGCCCGCGCCGCCAACGGCCTGGCCGGCGCCCTGCTCGGCACCGCCGCCCTGCTGCGCGCCGGCGGCGACACCGGCCCGGCCTGGGTGGGCTGGCTCTCGCCGATCGGCTGGGCCGAGCAGGTCCGCCCCTTCGCCGGGGACCGCTGGTGGGCGCTGCTGCTCCCCGCCGCCGGCACCGCGCTCGCCGTCGCGGCCGCCTACGCCCTGGTCGCCCGGCGCGACCTCGGCGCCGGCCTGCTGCCGCAGCGCCCGGGCCCCGCGGCCGGCGCCCCCGGGCTGCGCACCGCCACCGCGCTCGCCGCCCGGCTGCACCGCGGCACCCTGATCGGCTGGGCCGGCGGCCTCGCCGCGGCCGGCCTGGTCTTCGGCGGGGTCTCCCGCGGCGTCGTCGACCTGGTCGGCGACAACGCCCGGGTCGCCGACGTGATCGCCCGGTTGGGCGGCCGCCAGGGCGTCCTGGACGCCTACTTCGGCACCATGACCAACCTCTTCGGCATGGTCGTCGCCGGCTACGCGGTGCAGGCGGTGCTGCGGCTGCGCGCCGAGGAGACCTCCGGCCGGGCCGAGCCCGTCCTCGCGACCGCCGTCTCCCGGCTCCGCTGGGCCGGCGGGCACCTGCTCTTCCCGCTGGCCGGCAGCGCCGTGCTGCTGGCCGTCGCCGGGGTCTTCACCGGTCTCGGCCAGGGTGCCGCGATGGGCGGCACCGGGCGGGCCGTCGCCCGGCTGGTGCCCGCCGCGCTCGCCCAACTGCCCGCGGTGTGGCTGGTCGCGGCGGTCGCGCTCGCCGTGGTCGGGCTGGCGCCCCGGTGGAGCACGGCGGCGTGGGGCGCGCTGGCGTTCTTCCTGCTGATCGGCTGGCTCGGCCCCGTGCTGCGCCTGCCGCAGTGGGCCCTGGACCTCTCCCCGTTCACCCACACCCCGCACCTGCCGGGCGGCGCCTTCACCGCCGTCCCGCTGCTCTGGCTGACCGCGCTCGCCGCCGTGGCGGCCGCCGTCGGCCTGGCCGCGCTGGACCGCCGCGACCTGGGCTGAGCCGCGGTGCCGGGCGGACGGCCCGGCGGCGGAGGGGGAGTTCGCGGGCCGGCCCGTCCGGGGCCCGAATACGGTCGGACGGGCGTCCTAGTGATCCGCTATATTCGCGCCGCCGTCGAACGACCAGTGTCCGGCGCGCACCAGCGCACAGGGAGCCCGCATGCCGTCCGACCCGTACAGCCCTCAGCCGGACGACCGGGCGGCCCGGGACGACGCCTTCGCCCGGGCCTTCGCCCCGCCGCAGGAACCCCGGCAGGACCCGCAGCAGACCCCGCCGCCGCCCTACGGTGCGCCCGTGCCGAACCCGTACACCGCGCCGGCCCAGGACGAGGCACTGGCACGGGCGTTCGCCCCGCCGCCCGGCGACCTCCCGTTCGGTGCCGTCCCGCCCGGCGCGGTGCCGCCGGGTGCCGTGCCGCCCGCGGCCCCGTGGGGCGGCGGCGCCTGGGGGGCCGGCGCGGGCCCGTACGGCTGGCAGCAGCCGCCGCTCGGCCCGCCGACCGCCTGGAACGGCTACGCGATCACCTCGTTCGTGCTGGGCGTCCTCGGCATCGCCTGCTGCATGTGGGTCGGCGCGATCGCCTTCGGCGTGGCCGCCCTGCGCACCGTCAGGGCGCGCAACGAGCGCGGCCGCGGGCTGGCGATCGCCGGTGTCGTGCTCGGCGGCTTCTGGGCCGTCGTGCTGGCCGTGCTGATGGTGCTGGGCGTGGTCCTCGACGACCGCGGCCCGCTGGGCACCGCACCCTTCCGGGACGAGAACGGCTCCGACCGGACGGCCACCACCGGGGTCTTCGACCTCACCGCCGGGGAGTGCTTCGTCAAGCTCGGCAGCGGCAAGGGCGAGGACCTCACGGACGTCGAGACGGTGGACTGCTCCGAGCCGCACTACGGCGAGGTGTACGCCACCCCGCACTTCACCGCCGCCGCCTACCCCGGCAAGGACGGCGTCGTCGCCGACGCCAAGAAGGGCTGCGCCGAGACGCTGTTCGACTACGCGCCGGACAGCTGGGCCGTCCCGGAGGACATGGAGATCCACTTCTTCTACCCGGACGCGGCGACCTGGGCGCTGGACGACGACCACTACGCCACCTGCTTCCTGACCGACAGCAGCTCGGTGGCCACGGGCACGGTGCGCCAGGACCGCACGGGGCTGAACGACGAGCAGATGGCCTACCTCCGTGCCGAGCACCGGGTCGACCGGGCGTACGACGAGCAGCCGCAGGCGAAGCCCGCCGCCGACCCGGCCGCCTACCGGGAGTGGGCGAAGAAGCTCTCCACCGCGGTCGGCGGGGAGGTCGACGACCTGGGCCGGCGCAGCTGGGGCGGGCTGGCCGCCGCTCCGGTCGGCGCGCTCAAGGACGAGCTGAAGCAGGCGCTGCCGCACCTGCAGGCGGCCGGGGCGGCCACCGACCCGAAGGTGCTGGAGCGCGAACTCGACGCGGCCGAGGGGCTGCTGGGCTTCGAGCGCCCGGCGGCCGTCCGGGCCGCGCTGGGCCTGGCGACCGGCGACGGCAAGCGCGACGGCGGGGGCGCGCCCGGCGGCGTGCGGACGGAGAGCCCGGCCCCGGTCGCCGATCTGCGCGGCCCCGGCCGTCCGTCGGCGGGCGGCGCCGCCCCGGCCCGGGGCTGACCCGGCGCCGGGCGCGGCCGGCGGGGCGTCAGCCCTCGGCGGGCAGGCCGACCAGGTCGGCCATCTCCTCGACGGCGTGCGCGAAGAAGGCGTCCGCGGGGTCGAAGGACCCGACCAGGTGCCCGAAGAGCTCGAACCCGATCATGCCGAAGAGCTGGGTCCAGGCGATCGCGGCGCGGGCCAGCACGGCCTCCGGCAGGCCGGGGGCGATCGCCGCGCGGAGCCGGGCGAGCTGCTCGCCGAGCGGCCCCGCGGGCCCCGCGGGCACGGCCGGCTCGGCCGGCTCGGGAGTGTCCGGGCGGCCCTCCCGGACCACCGTGATCAGCGCGATCGGGAGCCGGGCGGCCGGCTCGATCGTCTCCTGCGGGGCGCGGTAGCCGGGCACGGGCGTGCCGTAGACCAGCGCGTACTCGTGCGGGTGGGCGAGCGCCCAGTCCCGTACGGCGCCGCACAGGGCCCGCCAGCGGGCGCGGGGGGCGGCCGGTGCGGCGGCCAGGGCCGCGTCGGCGGTGTCGGCGAGGTCGGTGTAGGCGTCGACGATCAGCGCGGTGAGCAGCTCGTCGCGGCTGGGGAAGTACCGGTAGATCGCGGACGAGGCCATGCCGAGCTCGCGGGCGACGGCGCGCAGCGACAGGCGCTGGGCGCCCTCGGAGGCGAGCTGCCTGCGGGCCTCCTGCTTGATCTCGCGGGTGAGCTCCTCGCGGGCCCGTTCGCGGGCGGTCCTGATGGCGGTCATGGGAACAGCCTGCCATATGAGGGAGCGCCGCACAGAAACGAGAGCACTGCTCTTGACCGTGGCCCGGGGCGGTGGCAGAGTCATGTCCAGGAACGAGAGCACTGCTCTCTGAAGAGTCCGCCGCTCACTGCCCCGGGAGTTCCCGTGTCCGACGCCGCCAGCCGCTACGTGATGCCCACCGGCCGGATCAGCGCCGCCCTGCTGGGCCTGTCCAACCGCACCGTCGCCGCCCTCACCCGCGCCGGCCTCAGCCTCTGGGGCTCCCGCGTCCTCGCCGTGCGCGGCCGCAAGAGCGGCGAGTGGCGCACCACCCCGGTCAACCTGCTCACCCACGACGGGCAGCGCTACCTGGTCGCGCCGCGCGGCCACACCCAGTGGGTGCGCAACCTGCGCGCCGCCGGCACCGGCGAACTCCGGCTCGGCCGCCGCGCCGAGGCCTTCCGCGCCGCCGAACTCCCCGACGCCGAGAAGCCCGCGGTGCTCCGTGCCTACCTCAAGCGCTGGAAGTTCGAGGTCGGCGTCTTCTTCGACGGCGTCGACGCGGACGCCTCCGACGCCGAGCTGCTGCGGATCGCCCCCGGTTACCCGGTCTTCCGGCTCGCCCCGAACTGACGGCGGCGCGTCCCCGGCGTCAGAGCGCCACGCGGACGAGCCGCTCCGCGAGCTGCGGCGCCCCCGCCCAGTGCAGGTGCAGGTACGAGCCGTGCACCGCGCCCTGCACGAACCCCTCGACGGCCGGCCCGGCAGGCGCGCGCCAGCCCCAGGCGGGCTGCTCCCCGGCGCCCGGCTCGCAGACCGTGCGGTGGAACTCGTGCCCGCGCACCCGGGTGCCCGCCACCGCCAGCGGACTGTCCGCCAGCGCGACCGCCTCCCGGTAGCCCAGCGTGAGCCGCTCGGTCATCCGGGCCGTGTGCGGCAGCACCCCGCACATCTCCTTGCCGTCCAACTCCCGCCCCAGGTAGAGCAGGCCGGCGCACTCCGCGGCGATCGGCGCGCCGCCCGCGGCCAGCGCGGCGATCTCCGCCCGGAGCGCCGCGTTGGCGCTCAGCTCACCCACGTACATCTCCGGGAAGCCGCCGCCGACCACCAGCGCCCGGGTGCCGGCGGGCAGGCGCTCGTCCCGCAGCGGGTCGAAGGGCACGACCTCGGCGCCCGCCGCGGCCAGCAGTTCGGCGTTCTCCGCGTACGAGAAGGAGAACGCCGCCCCGCCCGCCAGCGCGACCCGCGGCCGGCCCGCGACGGGGGAGACCTCCGCGGCCGCGGACCACGGCTCGGCGTCCAGCGGCGGGGCGCTGCGGGCCAGCGCCAGCAGCGCGTCCAGGTCCACCGAGGCGGCGACCAGCTCGCCCATGTCCCGCACCGCCCGCAGGGCGTCCGCGGAGCGCTCCACGGCCGGCACCAGGCCCAGGTGACGCGAGGGAGTCGCCACCGAGGCGGTGCGCCGCACGCAGCCGAGCACCGGCACCCCGGAGCCCTCCTCCAGGGCCTCGCGCAGCAACTGCTCGTGCCGGTCGGAGGCGACCCGGTTGAGGATCACCCCGGCCAGGCGCACCTGCGGGTCCCAGGAGGCGAAGCCGTGCACCAGCGCCGCCACCGAACGGGACTGCGAGGAGGCGTCCACCACCAGCACCACCGGTGCCTTCAGCAGCTTGGCGACCTGCGCGGTGGAGGCCAGCTCGCCGCGGCCCGCCGCCCCGTCGAACAGCCCCATCACGCCCTCGACCACCGCGACGTCGGCCCCGGCCGCGCCGTGCAGGAAGAGCGGCGCGACCCGGTCCTCCCCGCACATGAACGCGTCCAGGTTGCGGCCCGGGCGGCCGGCGGCCAGCGCGTGGTAGCCCGGGTCGATGTAGTCCGGGCCGACCTTGTGCGGGGAGACCGCGAGGCCCCGCGCGGCGAGCGCGGCGATCAGCCCGGTGGCGACGGTGGTCTTGCCCGCGCCGGAGGAGGGCGCGGCGACGACGAGACGGGGGATGTTCAACGGACTACCACTCGATACCGCGCTGGCCCTTGCGGCCGGCGTCCATGGGGTGCTTGACCTTGGTCATCTCGGTGACCAGGTCGGCGAAGTCGGTCAGCGGCTCCTTGGCGTACCGGCCGGTGATCACCACGTGCTGGCTGCCCGGGCGGTCCTTCAGCACCGACACCACCTCGTCCACGTCCACCCAGCCCCAGTGCATCGGGTAGGTGAACTCGTCCAGCACGTAGAAGCGGTAGGTCTCGGCGGCGAGGTCGCGCTTGACCTGCTCCCAGCCCTCCTTGGCCGCCTCCTCGCTGGACTCCATGCCGCGCTGCACCCAGGACCAGCCCTCGCCCATCTTGTGCCAGGCCACCGTGCCGCCCTCGCCGGAGGCGCCGAGCACGCGCAGCGCGTTCTCCTCGCCGACCTTCCACTTGGCGGACTTGACGAACTGGAACACCCCGATCGGCCAGCCCTGGTTCCAGGCGCGCAGCGCCATGCCGAAGGCGGCGGTCGACTTGCCCTTGCCCGGGCCGGTGTGCACGGCGGTGATCGGCAGGGTGCGGCGCTGACGGGTCGTCAGGCCGTCGTCGGGGACACTCTCGGGCACTCCCTTGGGCACGGCTCAGGCCGCCTTTCGCTGGGTGGAGACGGAACGGTGGTCGCGGACGAGCGCCGCCACGCCCTCGGCGCGCAGCTCGTCCAGGGTGACGGCGGGGCCGCCGAGGCGGGCCGCCAGGGTGCGGGCCAGGCCGAGGCGGACGTGGCCGGACTCGCAGTCCAGCACCACGCTCGCCACGCCCTGCCCGGCCAGCAGGCCCGCGGCCCGCTCGGCCTGCGCCAGGGCGTCCCGCCCGCCGGTGGCCCGGCCGTCGGTGACGACGACCAGCAGCGGACGGCGGTCCGGGTCGCGCATCCGCTCGACCCGCAGCACCTCGTGGGCGCGCAGCAGCCCGGCGGCCAGCGGCGTCCGCCCGCCGGTCGGCAGCTGCTCCAGCCGGGCCGCGCCGACCTCCACCGAGGAGGTCGGCGGCAGCGCCAGCTCGGCGCCGGTGCCGCGGAAGGTGATCATGCCGATCTTGTCCCGCCGCTGGTAGGCGTCCATCAGCAGCGACATCACCGCGCCCTTGACCGCGCCCATCCGCTGCCGGGCCGCCATCGAACCGGAGGCGTCCACCACGAACAGCACCAGGTTGGACTCCCGGCCGCGGCGCACCTGCTCCCGCAGGTCGTCCTTGGCCAGCACCAGCGCCCGCCCGGACCGCCCGCGGGCGGCCTGGTGCGGGGCGGCGGCCTGCAGCGTCGCGGTCAGGTGCAGCCGGGCCAGGCGGCCCTGCGGGCGGCGCGCCCGCACGGTGTGCCCGCCGTCGGTCTCCGCGGCCGAGCGCCGTCCCCGGGCGCCCCGGCCGGTGCCCGGCACCTTGAACAGCCGGGTCCGGTACGGGTCGGCGCCGGCGACCGGGGCCGCCTCCCGTCCGGCGCCGGGCGCGGGGCGGGGCGGCGGCGGGGCCTGCTCGGGGGCGCCGGCCGGATCCGGGGCGGGGTCGGAGGCCGCCGATCCGTCCGGGCCGCCGTCCGGGCCCTCGTCCTGCGGGCCGCCGCCGGGGCCGTCCGGGCCGCCGTCCGGGCCCTCGTCCTGCGGGCCGCCGCCGTCGGGGTCGGTGTCCGGTTCGGTGTCGTCCGGGCCGTCCTCCTCGGCGCCCGCGTGCTCCTCCAGCGTGCGGTCCAGCTGCTCCTCGTCCAGGCCGGGCGCGTCGAAGGGGTTGCGGCGCCGCCGGTGCGGCAGCGCCAGCTGCGCGGCCTTGCGGACGTCCTCCTCCAGCACCTCGGTGCGCCCCGCCCAGGCCGCCAGCGCCACGGCCGTGCGGGCCATCACGATGTCCGCCCGCAGGCCGTCCACCTCGAAGGCCGCGCAGACCGCGGTGATCTGACGGAGCGCCGTGTCCGTCAGCTCCACCTTCGGCAGCAGCTCCCGGGCGGCGGTGATCCGCATCGCGAGCGCCCGCTCGTCCTCGGCGAACCGCGCGGCGAAGCCGGCCGGGTCGGCGTCGTAGGCCAGCCGGCGGCGCACCACCTCGGCCCGCTCCTGCGGGTCCCGGGTCGCCGCGATCTCCACCGTCAGGCCGAACCGGTCGAGCAGCTGCGGCCGCAGCTCGCCCTCCTCCGGGTTCATCGTGCCCACCAGCAGGAAGCGCGCGGCGTGCCGCACCGACACGCCCTCCCGCTCCACGTACGAGCGGCCCATCGCCGCCGCGTCCAGCAGCAGGTCGACCAGGTGGTCCTGCAGCAGGTTGACCTCGTCGATGTACAGCACGCCGCGGTGCGCCCTGGCCAGCAGGCCCGGCTCGTACGCCTTGACGCCCTCGGCGAGCGCCTGCTCCAGGTCCAGCGAGCCGACGATCCGGTCCTCGGAGACGCCGACCGGCAGCTCCACCAGGTGCGCGGGCCGCTCCAGCGACCCGGCGCCGCCGTGCGCGCCGTCCGGGCACTGCGGGTCCGGCGCCGCCGGGTCGCAGGCGAACCGGCAGTCGGCGACCGTGCCGATCGACGGCAGCAGCCCCGCCAGGGCGCGCACCATGGTCGACTTGGCGGTGCCCTTCTCGCCGCGCACCAGCACACCGCCGACGGCCGGCGAGACCGCGTTCAACAGCAGCCCGAGCCGCAGGTCGGCCATGCCGACGACCGCGGTGAACGGATAACGGGCGTCACTCATCTGCTCTCCCATGTTCACGGCCCCGCTCACGGCGCACCCGGCGGCACGAACGGCAACCCCTGCGGTGCCCCGCCCTCGATCAGCTTCCACAGCGCGTCGGTCTCCGCATGCTCCTCGATCAGGTCGCCCAGCCGGTCCAGCCGCTCCTCGCGCGCCGCGGCGAACGAGGTGTCCGGCGCCGGGACGAAGGCCCGCCCGGCCGCCGACGCCACCTCGCGCAGCAGCGCCCGGCGGAAGCCGTCGTTCTCCAGCGCGCCGTGCCAGGTCGTCCCCCACACCGCGCCGACCCGGCAGCCGTCCAAGAAGGCTTCCCCGCCCTCGACGGCCACCACGCCGTGGTGGATCTCGTACCCCTCGACCCGCTCCCCGTACGCCTCGCCGACCGGCCGGCCGAGCACCTTCTCCGCGCCGAACTCCACCCGGGTCGGCAGCAGCCCGAGGCCCTCGACGGCGCCCGCCTTCGACTCCACCGCGTCGACGATCTCCCGGGACAGCATCTGGTAGCCGCCGCACACGCCGAGTACGGGCAGCCCGGCCGCGGCCCGCGCCTGCAGGGCGGTGTCCAGCCCGCGGCCGCGCAGCCAGTCCAGGTCGGCCACGGTCGCCCGGGTGCCGGGCAGCACCACCAGGTCGGCGTCGGCCAGCTCCTCCGGCCGGGTCGCCCAGCGGACCAGCACGCCCGGCTCCTGGGCCAGCGCGTCCACGTCGGTGAAGTTCGACAGCCGCGGCAGCCGCACCACGGCCACCCGCAGCACCTCCGCGCCGTGCGGGGCCGCGGTCGGACGGTTCTCCACCGCCGTCGACAGGTCCAGCGAGTCCTCGGCGTCCAGCCACAGGCCGGACAGCATCGGCAGCGTGCCCAGCACCGGACGGCCCGTCAGCTCCCGCAGCATCTCCAGCCCCGGCGCCAGCAGCCGGGCGTCCCCGCGGAACTTGTTCACGAACCAGCCCGCCACCAGCGCCTGGTCCTGCGCGGACAGCAGCGCCAGGGTGCCGTACATCGCCGCGAACACGCCGCCGCGGTCGATGTCGCCGACCACCACCACCGGCAGGTTCGCCGCCGTGGCCAGGCCCATGTTGGCGATGTCCCGGTCCCGCAGGTTGATCTCCGCGGGCGAGCCGGCGCCCTCGCAGACCACCACCTCGTACCGGCTGCGCAGGTCCGCCAGGCACTCCAGCGCCCGCTCCAGCAGGACGGGCTTGCGCTCGCGGTAGTCCAGCGCCCCGACCTCGGCGACCGGCCGGCCGAGCAGCACCACCTGGCTGCGGCCGTCCGCCCCCGGCTTCAGCAGCACCGGGTTCATCGCCGCCTCCGGCGCCACCATGGCGGCCTGCGCCTGCATCGCCTGGGCGCGGCCGATCTCGGCGCCGTCCGCGGTGACGAAGGAGTTCAGCGACATGTTCTGCGCCTTGAACGGCGCCACCCGCACCCCCTGCCGGGCCAGCCACCGGCAGATCCCCGCCGTGACCACGCTCTTGCCCGCGTCCGAGGTCGTCCCTGCCACCAGCAGAGCCTTCGTCACGTGACACTCCCTTGCTTACGTGTGGCGCCGGCGGTGAGAACGGCCGTCCCGGCCGCAACGGCCGGCATTCCCGGGGCGCGAGTGGGCACGCCGGCCGCGACGGTGGGCATCCCGGGGGCGCCGACCAGTCCGGTGCGCCCGCGAGTGGCCCGTACTCCTCCTGCGCACCCGGCGACCCGCCGAACCGCCGTCATCGCTTCCTCCCCGGCTCACGGGCATCCCGCCCCCGACGTCCCCGTGCCAGGCCGGTGAGGCCGCGGGCGGCCGTGGTGACGGCCAGGGCCAGGATGCCGACGCGGCGGGAGAGGCGGCAGGCGCGTTCGATGTCCGCGACGGCGACCGGGCGGAGTTCGGCGCCGAGGACGGGGCGGTGCTCGACACGCTCGCCGTACCGCAGGGTGCCGCCGAGGCGGACGCCGAGGCCGCCGGCGAAGGCCGACTCGGCCTGTCCGGCGTTGGGGCTGGGGTGTGACGACCCGTCGCGCCGCCAGACCTTCCAGGCGGCCCGCGGGTGCTCCGCGGCGGCGACGGTCAGCAGCGCGGTGAGCCGGGCGCCCGGCCAGCCCGCCACGTCGTCGAGCCGGGCGGAGGCCCAGCCGAAGCGCAGGTGGCGGGGCGAGCGGTGGCCCACCATCGCGTCCAGGGTGTTGACGGCCCGGAAGGCCAGCAGCCCGGGGGTGCCCGCCAGCGCGCCCCAGGTGAGGGCGTTGACGACCGCGTCGGCGGTGTTCTCGGCGACGGACTCGACGACGGCGCGGGCGATCTGCTGCTCGTCCAGGGCGCTCGGGTCGCGCCCGCACAGGTGGGGGAGCCGCCCGCGGGCGGCGGCGAGGGCGCCGGCCTCCAGGGAGCGGCCGATCGCGCGGGCCTCCCGGGTGAGCGAGGTGCCGCCGAGGACCGTCCAGGCGGCGGCCGCGGCGAGCGCGGCGCGGGCCGCGGGACGGCCCCGCAGCGCGTGGTCGGCGAGGGCGGCCCCGGCCGCGACGGCGCCCACGCTCAGCGCGGTGAAGGCGGTGCCGGCGCCCCGGTGGTCGCGCCAGAGCCGGCGCTCCAGGCGTCCGGCGGCGCTGCCGAAGAGGGCGACCGGGTGGCCGCGGCGGGGGTCGGCGAGGGCGGTGTCGGCGAGGTGGCCGGCCACGGCGCCCAGCAGGTAGGGGGCGGAGCTCAGACGGGCCACGGCCCGGCTCCCCGGTCGGGGCGCAGCGGTGACCGCTGGGCAGCCTGCATGGCGTGCGTGTCCTCACTCAGGGTCCGCGCCCTGGATCGACGAACCGGCGGCGAGAGTCTCCTGGCTTCCGGGTCCGGCGCGCGCTCGGGCCTTCCAGCGGCCCTGTGGCGGACCGCCGTGACCGTGCAGGTCGAGCGTGCTCCCCGGTGACAGTGGCGGGACCGCGCCGGATTCGCACCGGCTTCCTCTGCATGCCTCCGTATGGCCCCGAGATCCCATCACGCGCTCCGACCACCAGTCAACAAAGCCTCCGGAGGGCTTGGTCACACTCCGTCGCCGGATTCCGTCGCCGCCCGCCCCGTACGATCCTCCAGCGCCGGGCGGTTCCGCCGGGGCCGGGTTCGTGCGTTCGGCGTGTGGGTGGTGCCGTGCGGGCGCCCGTACGTTCTTGTCGCATGCGACGCAGACCGTCCGCACCGCCTCCGGTGCCGTTCTCCCCGCCGGCCGCGCGGGCGCACCGCGCCGGGCTCGGCCTGAGCCCGGAGCAGGTCGCCGAGGCCATGGCCGCGCACGGTGTCCGGCTGCTGTCCTCGCACGTGGCGGCCTGGGAGGCCGGTGAGTTCCTCCCGTCGGAGGAGGAGTTCATCGCGCTCTCCCGGGCGCTGTGGTGCCCGCCCGCCCAGCTGATGGGCGTCGCGCCGGCGACCCTGCGGGACTTCCGGCTGGCCCGGGAGCTCACCCGGGAGCAGGCCGCGCACCGGATCGGGGTGGGTGCGGCGACCTACGCGAGGGCCGAGGCCACCGGACGCTGGGACGCGGACGGCGAGCAGGGCCTGGCGCTGGCGCACGTGCTCGGGCTGCCGCTGCGGGTGCTGGTCCGGGTGACCGGGCGTCAGGACGACCTGGACCGGCGGCTGCGCCAGGTGGTGGACGGCCGCTGGCAGGCGCAGCTGCGGGAGGTGGGCCGGATCGTGCCCGTCCCGCACGACCTGCTGGGCGGGGTGCTGGCCGAGTTGCAGGACGAGTACCTCGTCCCCGGGCACTGGGGCTCGTCGGTGCCGGACGCCGCCCGTCCGCCGGCCCGGCCGCTCGCGGAGCGGTTCTGGGAGCTGCTGGCCCGCCGGGGCACCGACGTGCCGGTCTGACCCGCCCGGACGGACCCGCCCGGACGGACCCGCCCGGGTGGCCCGCTCCCGGGCCGGGGCGTGGACTGGGATCGCCATGTCCGTGCCGCCACACCGGGAGCGCCATGCGTTGGGGAACCGCCGCGATCGTCGCGGCCGCCGCCGTCGGGACGGGTGCCGCGGCACTGCTGATCGGCCGCCGGGTGTCCGAACGGGCCGTCCGGCCCGGGTTCGCGGGAGCCTTCGCGGCCGCCGGGCAGGCGGGCGGACCGGGCATCCGGGTGCAGGAGCTGGCCGCGGACCGCGTCATGCTCACCCGCAGCGTGGAGACCGAGCGCCCCGGCCGCTACGCCCTGGAGTGGGCCGGGGGCGGGCACGCGGTGGTCGGCGACGTGCTGGCCACCGGGCCGCAGAGCGTCACCCGCCGGCTGCTCGCCACCGGCGCCGGCTCGCTGTACAGCGGGACGGAGGTCCGGGTGACCGCCCGGGTGCACCTCGGCGACCCGGCCTCCGCGCTCGGCCTGGACTTCACCCCGAGCGACGTCGAGGGCGAGCTCGGCCCGATGCCGGCCTGGTACCTGCCGGGCATCCGCGGGCTGTGGGCGGTCCTGGTGCACGGCCCGGGCGCCGACCGGCAGCAGGCCCTCCCGGTGCTGCCGCTGCTGCACGCGCTGCGGCTGCCCGTGCTGGTGGTCACCCACCGCGGCGACGCGGGCGCCCCGGCCTCCCCGGACGGCCTCGGGCACTTCGGCGAGACCGAGTGGCGGGACGTCGACGCCGCCGTCCGCCTCGCGCAGGCGAATGGCGCCGGCCGGATCGTGCTCTTCGGCTGGTCGCTCGGCGCGACGATGGCGCTGCACACCGCGGCCCGCTCGGCCTGGCGGGAGTCGATCGCCGGCCTGGTGCTGGACTCGCCGGTGCTGGACTGGCCGACGACCGTCCGCCAGGAGGCCGCCCGGGCCGGGGTGCCCGCCCCGCTCGCCGAGCTCGGCGCGCTGGCCGCCGAGGGCCGCACCAAGGTCGACCTGGCCGGCTTCGCCCGGCTGGCCGACGGCACCGACCTGAACGTGCCGACCCTGCTGCTGCACAGCCCCGTGGACGCGGTGGCGCCCTTCGCGGCGGCCGAGCGCCTCGCCCGGCGGCGCGACGACCTGGTGAGCCTGCACCCCGTCCCGGACGGCGCGCACGCGGCCCTGTGGAACGCCGACCCGGACGGCTACGGCGAGGCGCTGCGCCGCTGGCTCACCCCGCTGATGTGAGCCCGGCGGGCCCGTCCGCGGGGGGTGTGCTCATGCCAGGTTTCCCGCTCGGACGACCCGGTTTGGTGGCTGTTGCCCGATCTCATCCCCCGTCCGCGGACCGGACCTACGATCGCGCGTAGAACTCGATGTGACAGAAGGCCGGTACACGGGGAAGACTGCTCGGCGTGACGTCTCGGAACCCGCGCGACCGTGATGCCCCGCTCCAGCCCGCGATCCGCACCGGAGCGACGGTCACCCGTCTGCCAGGAGCGGCTCGCCGACCCGAGAGCACGCCTCCGGGCGGGCCGGTCCGCCGCCGCACCCCCGCACCCAAGCCGGGCCGCGGCCGGGTGCCGGTGCCGGACGGCTTCCCCGCTCCCGCCGAGCTGGCCCCGCTCGCCCGCCGGATGCTCGCCGACGCGGTGCGCATCTCCCGCTGGGCCGGCGAGCTCGGCGAGGTCGACAAGCGCGGCGAGCTGCTGCCCGACGACGCCCGGGCCGCCGGGCGCGCCCTCGCCATGACCGTCGGTGCCGCCGCCAAGGCCTGGGGCCAGGCCCTGCTGGTCGGCCTGGTCGAGCTGCGCGACGGCGGTGCCGGGCCCGGCTGGCGGCTGAACGCCTGGGAGCACGACGACGAGGCGGTGATCCGCGGCTGGTCCGCGCTGTTCGACGCCTGGACGCTGCTCGCGCCCGTGCCGCCCGCGGCCATGCGCGGCGTCTTCGCCCTGCTGGCCGGCCAGGCCGTCGACCAGGCGCCGCACCTGCTGTCCTTCCTGCACCTGGTGGACGGGCCCGTCCCGGACAACGAGCTGCTGGAGCTGCTGCGCCGCGGCCTGGACGAGCGCCGGCACGGCGCCGGCACCGGCTCGTTCGGCCCCTCGCCGGTGCCGCACGCCGCCTCCGCCATGTCCGCCGTCCGCGGCACCTGCCGGGAGCCGCAGATCGACACCCCGACCTCCGCGGCCGACGTCGCCGCGGTCCTCGACTGGATGCTGGACGGCCTGGCCGCCGTCGGCGCCCTGGAGCGCCGCAACGACGCCGCCGAGCTCTCCCCGCTCGGGCACTGGGCGGTCCGCGCCAAGCTGGAGGAGATCTGCACCGTCGCGCAGACCGCCGCCGGCCACATCGAGCAGGACGCGCTGGAGCTGCTCGCCGCCTGCGCCGACTACACCCCGGGGCCGGCCCGCGCCGAGTACCGGGCCTGGGTCGCCGCCCGGCCGGCCGACCGCGCGGTCGCCGAGCTGCTGGACGCCGCCCGCGGCGAGGACGCCCTGCTGCGCGGCCTCGCCTTCGAGGCCCTGCGGGTCGCCGGCGGCCCCGCCGAGCAGGCCGTCCGGGCCGCGGTGGACGAGCAGGTCCTGCGGCCGTACGCGCTGCTCTGGCTGGCCGAGCGCTCCGACGACGGCCCGGTGTCCCCGGCCGACGTGCTGGGCGCGGAGGACGCCGCCTGGCTGTGGGTGGACACCGCCGCGGCCGTCCTCGACCACGGCGACACGGCGCTGCTGGTGCCGCACGTCGAGGGCGCCTCGGCGGGCGAGCCGGTGCGGCTGTTCAACCGGGCCCGGCAGTCCGGCCACCCGCGGGCGGCCTCGGTGCTGACCGCCGTCTCTGGCGTGCACCCGGACCCGTCGGTGGCCCGGGCGGCCCGTCGCTCCGCCTTCAGCGTCCACGACGGCGGTGCCGGCCGGTAACGCCCGCACCCGCCTCCCGGGCACGCGAGAGGGGCCCGCATCCGGTTCGGATGCGGGCCCCTCTCGTCGGGTCTGCGGGACTCCCGCCGGCTCAGCAGCCGCGGGACTCCGCGCGGCGGGCGCGGACGTCGCCCACCTTCTCGCCGACCTTGCGGCGGATCACCAGCAGCGGCGCCATCGCGGCGAGCGTGATCTGGGCGACGGCACCGATGTGCATCAGCAGGTCGCCGCCGGGCAGACCGGCCGCCCAGGCCGCCAGGCAGCCGATCGAGACCACGATCCAGCAGAGCGTCGCGGTGGCGAGCAGGCCCTGCGGCTTCGGGTACTCGATGCGGCTGACCATCAGGTACGCCACACCGAAGATCATCAGCAGGCCCGGCACGAACGGCGGGTCGAGGAGCACGATGGCGATCACCGTCATCGCGCCCATCGGGCACGGCATGCCCTGGAAGATCCCCGGCCGCATCTTGACGGCCGAGAACCGGGCGAGCCGCAGCACCACCGCCAGCAGGACCGTCAGCGCGATGAACGCCGAGAGCTGCTGGTTGCTGTCCGGCGACACGATGCCCCAGACCGCCACGAAGTACGCCGGGGCGATGCCGAAGCTGATCAGGTCGGCCAGGTTGTCCAGCTCCGCGCCCAGCGCCGAGGAGCGCAGCTTGCGGGCCACCAGGCCGTCGAACAGGTCGCACATCGAGCCGATCAGCAGCAGCGTGACCGCGGTGGCGGCGCTGTTGCGGTTCGGCGCGGTGGTCTCACCGGTGAGGTGCGGCATCAGGACCCCGGTGGTGATCGAGTAGATCGCCAGGAAGCCGCAGACGGCGTTCCCCAGGGTCAGGAAGTCGGCGGTGGACAGGTGCTGCGGCGAACGGGGCGCCCGCAGCTCGCGGTCGCGCGCCCAGCGGCGGCGCCGCAGCTCCGTCTCCTCCTCGTCTCCGAGGCCGACGAGAGTCTCAGGATCAGTCACGGTCAAGGCGCGTCACCCCGGCGGTGGTCTTCTGGCCGACCTCGACGCCAACCTCGACGCCTGCCGGCAGGTACGTGTCGACGCGGGAGCCGAAGCGGATCAGACCGATCCTCTCGCCCTGCTCGACCTTGGTGCCGGCGCTCACGTACGGCACGATGCGGCGGGCCACGGCCCCCGCGATCTGGACCATCTCGATGTCGCCGAGTTCGGTGTCGAAGTGCCAGACGACCCGCTCGTTCTGGTCGCTGTCCTTGTTGAACGCCGGGACGAAGCCGCCGGCGACGTGCTCGACGGACGTCACGGTGCCGGGCAGCGGGGCCCGGTTGACGTGCACGTTGAGCGGGCTCATGAAGATGGCCACCCGGGTCCGGCCGTCCGGCCAGGCGTCGATCGACTGCACCACGCCGTCCGCGGGGGAGATGACTCTGCCGGTGCCGATCTCACGCTCCGGGTCGCGGAAGAACCACAGCATGCCCGCACCGAGGGCGCAGGCCGGGACAGCCGCCAGGGCCCACTTGCCGGAGCGCCGGGTGAGGGCGGTCGTCACGGCGGCGGTGGCCAGGGTCGGGGCGAACCAGGGGGTCGCGCCGCGCGCGATCGTCACGCGCGGACGCCGACCGGCCGTCGGTGCGGCGAAGGGGTCGCCGCCCGGGACGGAGGTGTGAGGGGACGGGCTGATGGGCATCGAAGACCTTAGTCGCGGGGGATCATGGCCGCTGGACGGGGGCCACCGCGGGGATCGGGTACATGGGGACGCTGTCCCGGTGGATGCTATCGGGACCAGGCGGTAGGTGGGCAAGCCGCCTGTTCGTGGATATGCCGGGCATGGTGCCGAACCATGCCTGCTATGTATACGACCGTAGCCGAGGCGGGGTGGTTCCCCAAGGGCTCGGGCGTGGCGCGTGACCCACCTCTCATCGCACGCCGGGCGCCCTCCGCGGAGGGTCGGCACGCCGGGGGACGCCGGCGCCGCCACGGTGTGCAGAGGCGGCCGCAGGGCGCGTACCTGCTGGTATGCGCCCTGCGGCCGCCTCCGGGCCCGCCGCACCGCCCCCCACGGCTGACCAGGCCGTACCGGTGCGGCAGGGGGCCGGGAACGGGCCCGCACGCCCGTGCCCGACCATGCGGAAAGTCGGGGACGTGCCTGATCAGTCGGCCAGGCGGTACTCCTCGAGCAGCCGCCGACCGACGATCATCTTCTGGATCTCCGCAGTACCTTCACCGATGAGCAGCATCGGGGCCTCGCGGTAGAGGCGCTCGATCTCGTACTCCTTGGAGAAGCCGTAGCCGCCGTGGATGCGGAAGGCGTCCTCGACGACCTCCTTGCAGTACTCGGAGGCGAGGTACTTGGCCATGCCGGCCTCGAGGTCGTTGCGCTCGCCGCTGTCCTTCTTGCGGGCGGCCATCACCATCATCTGGTGCGCGGCCTCGACCTTGGTGGCCATCTCGGCGAGCTTGAACTGGATCGCCTGGTGCTCGGCGATCTTCTTGCCGAAGGTGGTGCGCTGCTGGGCGTAGGAGATGCCCAGCTCGAAGGCGCGGCGGGCGACGCCGCAGCCGCGGGCGGCGACGTTGACGCGGCCGACCTCGACGCCGTCCATCATCTGGTAGAAGCCCTTGCCGGGGACGCCGCCCAGGATGCGGTCGGCCGGGATGCGGACGTCCTGCAGCACCAGCTCGGTGGTGTCGACGCCCTTGTAGCCCATCTTCTCGATCTTGCCGGGCACGGTCAGGCCGGGAACCTTCGGGTTCGGGCCGAAACCGGGCTCCTTCTCGATCAGGAAGGTGGTCATGTTCTTGTACGGGGTGGAGCCGCCCTCGTCGGTCTTGCAGAGCACCGCGACCAGGGTGGAGGTGCCGCCGTTGGTCAGCCACATCTTCTGGCCGTTGAGGACGTAGAACTCGCCGTCCTTGACGCCCTTGGTGGAGATCGCCGCGACGTCGGAGCCGAGGCCCGGCTCGGACATCGAGAAGGCACCGCGGATCTCGCCGGCCGCCATCCGCGGCAGGAAGTACTCCTTCTGCTCCTGGGTGCCGTGCGCGTTGATCATGTGCGCCACGATGAAGTGGGTGTTGACGATGCCGGAGACGGACATCCAGCCGCGGGCGATCTCCTCGACCACCAGGGCGTAGGTCAGCAGGGACTCGCCCAGGCCGCCGAACTCCTCGGGGATGGTCAGGCCGAACAGGCCGAGCTGCTTCATCCCCTCGACGATCGCGGTCGGGTACTCGTCCTTGTGCTCCAGCTCGGTCGCGACCGGAATGATCTCCTTGTCGACGAAGTCCCGCACGGTGGCGAGGATGTCCCGCTGGATCTCGGTGAGGCCGTCGGTCTGTGCGAGGCGTCCCATCGTGCGGCTCCCTATCTGAAGGCGTGAGGGTGGGGGAGGGAAGATCGGCTCGTGCCGGAGCACGGAAGTCGTTGTCGGGGGCCCTGCCGGCGTGGCTGCGGCAGCAGGGCCCCCGGGGCCGGGTGGGGTGAGGCCGATGACGGCGGCCTACCCGTCCGGGGTCTCAGGAGGCAGGAGTCGGGCGGCCGGGCTGCTCGCCGCCGCGCTCCTTGATGTACGTCGCGGTCGGCACCATCACCTTGCGGCGGAAGATGCAGACGACCGTGCCGTCCTGCTTGTAGCCCTTGGTCTCGACGTACACGATGCCGCGGTCGTCCTTGGACTTGGACGGCCACTTGTCGAGGACGGTCGTCTCGCCGTAGATCGTGTCGCCGTGGAAGGTCGGGGCGACGTGGCGCAGCGACTCGATCTCCAGGTTGGCGATCGCCTTGCCGGAGACGTCCGGGACGGACATGCCGAGCAGCAGGGAGTAGATGTAGTTGCCCACGACGACGTTCTTGCCGAAGTCCGTCGTCTTCTCCGCATAGTTGGTGTCCATGTGGAGCGGGTGGTGGTTCATGGTGAGCAGGCAGAAGAGGTGGTCGTCGTACTCGGTGACCGTCTTTCCGGGCCAGTGCTTGTAGACCGCGCCGACCTCGAACTCTTCGTAGGTGCGTCCGAACTGCATGGGAGTGTCCTTAGGAGGCCTGGGAAGGGGGCGGGCGGGTCAGGCCTGCGGGGGCTCGAACTTGCTGGTGCGCTCCATGCCGGCGGCGCGGCCCTTGCCGGCGATGACCAGGGCCATCTTGCGGCTGGCCTCGTCGATCATCTCGTCGCCGAGCATCGCGGAGCCCTTGGCGCCGCCCGCCTCGGAGGTGCACCAGTCGTAGGCGTCGAGGATCAGCTCGGCGTGGTCGTAGTCCTCCTGCGAGGGCGAGAAGATCTCGTTCGCGGCGGCGACCTGGTCCGGGTGGAGCACCCACTTGCCGTCGAAGCCGAGGGCGGCGGCGCGGCGGGCGACCGCCTTGTAGCCGTCGGCGTTGCGGATCTGCAGGTAGGGGCCGTCGATGGCCTGCAGGTCGTTGGCGCGGGCGGCCATCAGGATGCGCATCAGGATGTAGTGGTACGCGTCCGCGTCGTAGCCGGGCGGCTGCTCGCCGACGACCAGCGACTTCATGTTGATCGAGGCCATGAAGTCGGCCGGGCCGAAGATGATGGTCTCCAGCCGGGGCGAGGCGGTCGCGATCGAGTCGACGTTGATCAGGCCCTTGGCGTTCTCGATCTGCGCCTCGATGCCGATCTTGCCGACCTCGAAGCCCATGGTCTTCTCGATCTGGGTGAGCAGCAGGTCGAGCGCCTTCACCTGCTCGGCGTCCTGGACCTTCGGCAGCATGATGCAGTCGAGGTTCGGGCCGGCGCCCTCGACGACCGTGATCACGTCGCGGTACGTCCAGTGCGTCGTCCAGTCGTTGACCCGGACGACCTTGGTCTTGTTGCCCCAGTCGCCGTTGTTGAGGGCGTCGACGATGTTGTGCCGGGCGCTCTCCTTGACCAGCGGGGCGCAGGCGTCCTCGAGGTCGAGGAAGACCTGGTCGGCCGGGAGGCCCTGGGCCTTCTCCAGGAAGCGCGGGTTGCTGCCGGGCACGGCCAGGCAGGAGCGGCGCGGCCGGAGGCGGTTGACGGTGGTCATGGGGGTGGTGATTCCTTCCCGGTCAGCTGGTCGCGGTCGAGTGCGGCGCCGCGGCCCACGGCTGGAGCCTGTTGGCCAGCCGGATCTCGTCCACGATCCGGCCGATGATGGTGGTGATGCCGAAGTCCTTCGGGGTGAAGACCGCGGCGACACCGGCGGCCTTGAGGGCCTCGGCGTCCGCAGCGGGGATGATGCCACCGACGATCACGGGCACATCCTCCACCCCGGTGCGGCGCAGCCGCTGCAGGACGTCCGGCACCAGCTCGGGGTGGGCACCCGAGAGGATGGACAGGCCGACGCAGTGGACGTCCTCGGCGACGGCCGCCGAGACGATCTGCTCCGGGGTGAGCCGGATGCCCTGGTAGACCACCTCGAAGCCGGCGTCGCGGGCCCGGACGGCGATCTGCTCGGCGCCGTTGGAGTGACCGTCGAGGCCCGGCTTGCCGACCAGCAGGCGGAGCTTGCCGGTGCCGAGCTCGGCGGCCTTCGCGGCGACCGCCTCGCGGACGGCGGCGAGCTCGCCGCCGGGCTCGGCCGCCACGGCGACCGCGGCGCCGCCCACGCCGGTGGGGGCGCGGTACTCGCCGAAGACCTCGCGCAGGGCGAAGGCCCACTCGCCGGTGGTCACGCCGGCGCGGGCGCAGGCGAGGGTGGCCTGCATGAGGTTGTCGGTGGTCGCCGCGGTGGCCTTGAGGTGCTCCAGGGCGGTCTGCGCGGCCGCCTCGTCGCGCCCGGCGCGCCACTGCTCCAGGCCGGCGAGCACGGAGCGCTCGGAGGCCGGGTCCACCACCATGATCGCGGTGTCGAGGTCCGCGGTGAGCGGGCTCTCCTCGGTGGTGTCGAAGCAGTTCACCCCGACGATCTTGTCCTCGCCGGCCTCGATCCGGGCGCGGCGGGCCGCGTGCGAGGCGACCAGGTTGGACTTGAGGTAGCCGGACTCGACGGCCGGGATCACGCCGCCCATCTCCAGCACCTTGGCGATCTCGGCCTCGGCGCCGGCGAGCAGCTCGTCGGTCTTGGCCTCGACGACGGTGGAGCCGTTGAAGATGTCGCCGTACTCCAGCAGGTCGGACTCGTAGGCGAGCACCTGCTGGATGCGCAGCGACCACTGCTGGTCCCACGGGCGGGGGAGGCCCAGGGCCTCGTTCCACGCGGGCAGCTGGACGGCGCGGGCGCGGGCGTCCTTGGAGAGGGTGACGGCGAGCATCTCCAGCACGATGCGCTGGACGTTGTTCTCCGGCTGGGCCTCGGTGAGGCCCAGCGAGTTCACCTGCACGCCGTAGCGGAACCGGCGCTGCTTGGCGTCCTCGATGCCGTAGCGCTCGCGGGTGACCTTCTCCCAGAGCCGGGAGAAGGCCCGCATCTTGCACATCTCCTCGACGAAGCGGACGCCCGCGTTCACGAAGAAGGAGATCCGGCCGACGACCTCGCCCATCCGCTCGGCCGGCACCTGGCCGGAGTCGCGGACGGCGTCGAGGACGGCGATCGCGGTGCACATCGAGTACGCGATCTCCTGGACGGGGGTCGCCCCGGCCTCCTGCAGGTGGTAGCTGCAGATGTTGATCGGGTTCCACTTGGGGATGTTGGCGACCGTGTAGGCGATCATGTCGGTGATCAGCCGGACGGACGGCCCGGGCGGGAAGACGTGCGTCCCCCGCGACAGGTACTCCTTGACGATGTCGTTCTGGGTGGTGCCGGTGAGCTTGGCGATGTCCGCGCCCTGCTCCTCGGCGACCACCTGGTAGAGCGCCAGCAGCCACATCGCGGTGGCGTTGATCGTCATGGAGGTGTTCGTCTGCTCGAGCGGGATGCCGTCGAACAGCGTGCGCATGTCGCCGACGTGGCCCACCGGGACGCCGACCCGGCCGACCTCGCCGCGGGCGAGGACGTGGTCCGAGTCGTAGCCCGTCTGCGTGGGCAGGTCGAAGGCGACGGACAGGCCCGTCTGGCCCTTCGCCAGGTTCCGCCGGTAGAGCGCGTTGGAGTCGCTCGCGGTGGAGTGTCCGGCGTAGGTCCGCATCAACCACGGACGGTCGCGCTGAACGCCTTCACGGTCTGCCATCAGATGTTCCGGAAGCGGTTGATCGCCGGCAGGTGCTTGGCACGCAGCTCGTGGTCGCGGACGCCCATGCCCTCCTCGGGGGCGAGGCAGAGCACGCCGACCTTGCCCTGGTGCTTGTTGTGGTGCACGTCGAGGGCGGCCTGGCCGGTCTCGTCCAGGGAGTAGACCTTGGAGAGGGTCGGGTGGATCTTGCCCTTGGCGACCAGGCGGTTGGCCTCGAACGCCTCGCGGTAGTTGGCGAAGTGCGAGCCGACGATGCGCTTCAGCGACATCCACAGGTAGCGGTTGTCGTACTGGTGCATGTAGCCCGAGGTCGAGGCGCAGGTGACGATGGTGCCGCCCTTGCGGGTGACGTAGACCGAGGCGCCGAAGGTCTCGCGGCCCGGGTGCTCGAAGACGATGTCCACGTCCTCGCCGCCGGTGAACTCGCGGATCTTGCTGCCCAGGCGCTTCCACTCGCGCGGGTCCTGGGTGTGCTCGTCCTTCCAGAACTTGAAGCCCTCGGCGGAGCGGTCGATGATCGCCTCGGCGCCCATGGCGCGGCAGATCTCGGCCTTGGACTCGCTGGAGACCACGCAGATCGGGGTGGCGCCGCCGGCCAGGGCGTACTGGGTGGCGTAGGAGCCGAGGCCGCCGCTGGCGCCCCAGATCAGCACGTTGTCGCCCTGCTTCATGCCGGCGCCGTTCTGCGACACCAGCTGGCGGTAGGCGGTGGAGTTGACCAGGCCCGGGGAGGCGGCCTCCTCCCAGGTGAGGTGCTTCGGCTTGGGCAGCAGCTGGTTGGTCTTGACCAGGGCGATCTCGGCGAGGCCGCCGAAGTTGGTCTCGAAGCCCCAGATGCGCTGCTCCGGGTCCATCATCGTGTCGTTGTGGCCGTCCGGGGACTCCAGCTCGACCGAGAGGCAGTGCGCGACGACCTCGTCGCCGGGCTTCCAGGCGTTGACGCCGGCGCCGGTGCGCAGGACGACGCCCGCGAGGTCCGAACCGAGGATGTGGTACGGCAGGTCGTGGCGCTTGGTCAGCGGCGACAGGCGGCCGTAGCGCTCCAGGAAGCCGAAGGTGGAGACCGGCTCGAAGATCGAGCTCCACACGGTGTTGTAGTTGACGGAGCTCGCCATGACGGCGACCAGGGCCTCGCCCGGGCCGAGCTCGGGGAGGGGGACCTCGTCCAGGTGGAGGGACTTGCGGGGGTCCTTGTCGCGGCTGGCGAGGCCGGCGAACATCTGCTCCTCGTCCTTGTGGAGCGTCACCGCCCGGTAGGACTCCGGCAGCTTGATCGCGGCGAAGTCCGCCGGGGTGCTGTCGGAGCTGAGGATCGCGTCGAGGATTTCGTTCATGGCTGCCTCCGAAGGCGTACCTGTGTGAGGGCACAGGGCGTCTGGGGGAGCCGGGAGCGGACACCGGCTTCGCTGAGGGTCTGTGGGTGGGTGGGTCGACGGTCTGCGACGGATGTGGTGTCGCCGAGGTCGTACGTGCCCCCGTGGTGCGGGGACGCCGGACGCGGCGCGCCGAGGTGGGGAGCCGCGGCGCCGCGACTGGTGGGTAACAAGGTAGTGGCACCCTGTGCCACTCGTAAAGACACCGGGTGTCATCAGTTCGAGTGATGTGGATCGCTGTTCGAGGCGCCCCGGTGCGGTATGCGCGAAGGCCCGCCCCGGATGTCCGGGACGGGCCTTCGAAATGCCTTCTGAACTGCGGGAATGCCGGGAATCAGGCCGACTTGGCGGCGCCCAGGGCGGACTTGATCGAGTCCAGCACGAGGTCCAGCGGGGCGTCGGTGCGGGCCACTGTGATGAGCACCTCACCGCCGGGGCTCGCACTCAGGGCGCTCACCGCCGCGCCCTCCAGGGCCGACCCGGTGTCACCACTGGCACCGGGTGCCACGAGAGTGCCACGGCGTCGCACGCCACTCGGCGAGGTCGCCCAGAAGGTGCCCCGGATGACCTCGAAGGAGTGGTCCAGCTGCGCCTCCACGTCGCCGTGGCCGCCGGCCCGCAGCCAGCGCCGCAGCACGTGGTTGTGGGCCGCCACCACGGCCGCCGCCGACACCTCGGCCAGCATCGAGTCGTCGTCCCCGCCGCGCTGCCAGCCCGGCGGGATCTGCTCGGCCGCGTCGAAGCGCCCCAGCAGGTAGCGGGTGAACAGCCGCTCGTACCGGGCCACCACCGCGATCTCCCGCTCGCGCAGCGCCGGGACCTGCCGGATCAGCTGGTAGCGCGCCACCGAGACGCCCGGGGTGGAGGCGTACATCCGCAGCACCTCCTTGATGCCGCGGCACACCACGTCCAGCGGGTGCTCCTCCGGCTCGGCGCTGGCCAGCAGGTCGGCCACCCGGACCAGGGTGTCGTCGTGGTCCGGGAAGATCGCCTCCTCCTTCGAGCGGAAGTAGCGGAAGAAGGTCCGCCGCGCCACGCCCGCCTCGGCGGCGATCTGATCGACCGTCGTCTCCTCGTACCCCTGGTTGGCGAACAGGTCCATCGCCGCCGACGCCAGCTCCTGGCGCATCTGCCGGCGCTGGGCCGCGGCCCGACGGCCGCCGGTGCCGCCCTCGGGACGGGCGCCGTCCACCGGTTCGCGGGGCGGCTGCTGCTGCGCGGATGACTGTTCCCGATCCATGCCCGGAACGCTACACGCCCCGGGCGCCGCTCCGGTCGGCCGTGCCCGGCGGACCGGGGGCGCCGGCGGCAGCACGGCGGGCCGCGGCCAGCGGGGCGGCAGCGCACCCTCGTTCCAGGCCGGCCGTCCGGCCGGCGCGACGTTGCTCCGAGGCAGTCTGCCTCCGGGCTCGGTGTTCATGTCGACTCCTTGCTGCGAGGCGGCCGTTCGGTCCGTGGATGTGCCGTGCGGGCCGCCCCGCACCCCGCCCGTCCGCGGGTGGGGCCGCGGGGGACGGGCGGGGCGGGGACGGCCCGTGGTGCGTCAGCGCCGGGCGTGGTCGCGGAAGCCGCGGCCGGTCTTGCGGCCCAGGCAGCCCGCCGCGACCAGGTGCTCCAGCAGCGGGGCGGCCGCCAGGCCGGGCTCGCGGAACTCCTGGTGCAGGACCTGCTCGATGGTCAGCGAGACGTCCAGGCCGACCACGTCCAGCAGCTCGAACGGGCCCATCGGGTAGCCGCAGCCGAGCTTCATCGCGGTGTCGATGTCGTCCACCGTCGCGTAGTGCTCCTGCAGCATCCGCACCGCGTCGTTCAGGTACGGGAAGAGCAGCGCGTTGACGATGAAGCCGGCCCGGTCGCCGCACTCCACCGCGTGCTTCTTCACCTTGGCGCAGAGCTCCAGCACGGTGGCGGTGACGTCCGGCGCGGTGAGCACCGTGGAGACCACCTCGACCAGCTTCATGGCCGGTGCCGGGTTGAAGAAGTGCATGCCGATCACGTCCTGCGGCCGCGAGGTCGCGGTCGCGCAGCTGATCACCGGCAGGCTGGAGGTGGTGGTGGCCAGCACCGCACCCGGCTTGACGACCTTGTCCAGGGTGGCGAACAGCTCGCGCTTGACCTCCAGGTCCTCGGCGACCGCCTCGACCACCAGGTCCACCCCGGCCAGGTCGGCGTAGCTGCCGGTCGGGGTGACCAGCGCCAGCGCCGCGTCCCGGGCCTCGGCGGCGAGCCGGCCGCGGGAGACCGAGCGCTCCAGCGACTTGGCCAGCTGCGCCTTGGCGCGGTCCGCCTTCTCCTGGCTGCGGGCCGCCAGCAGGACGGGCAGGCCGGCCTTGGCGAACACCTCGACGATGCCGGTGGCCATGGTGCCCGAGCCGCAGACGCCGATGCTCGCGACCGTCCGGCCCGCGACCCGTGTGCCGGCCGCGGCGGTGGCCTCGGCGACCGCCTTCGAGGAGCCGGGCGCCTCGTAGGTGTAGAAGCCGCGGCCCGACTTGCGGCCGAGCAGGCCCGCCGAGGCGAGCTGGCCGAGGATCGGCGCCGGGGCGTGCAGCCGGTCCTTGGACTGCTCGTACATCGCCTCCAGCACGGTGCGGGCGGTGTCGATGCCGATCAGGTCGAGCAGGGCCAGCGGGCCCATCGGCAGGCCGCAGCCGAGCCGCATCGCGGCGTCGATGTCCTCGCGGGTGGCGTACCGCGACTCGAACATCGCGGCGGCCTGGTTGAGGTAGGCGAAGAGCAGGCCGTTGACGATGAAGCCGGCCCGGTCGCCGGCCGCGACCGGCTCCTTGCCCAGGTCGCGGGCGAAGGCGGCGGCGTCCTCGGCGGCCTGCGGCGAGGTCAGCACGGTGCGCACCACCTCGACCAGCTTCATGGTGTGCACCGGGTTGAAGAAGTGCAGGCCGAGGACCCGCTCCGGGCGGGCGGTGGCGGCGGCGATCCGGGTCACCGACAGTGCGGTGGTACCGGTCGCGAGCACCGTCTCCGGCGGGCAGATCCGGTCCAGTTCGGCGAAGACCTCGCGCTTCAGCTCCAGCTGCTCGGGCAGCTCCTCGATCACCAGGTCGGCCCCGGCGGCGACGTCCAGCCGGTCGCCGACGGTGATCAGGGCGAGCAGCGCGGTGCGCTCCTCGGCGGTGAGCCGCTCGCGCTGCACCGCGTGCGCGGTGGCCTCCTCGATCCGGGCGAGGGCCCGGCCCGCGGCGTCGGCATCGGCCTCGATGCCGAGCACCCGGCGGCCGCTCTTCGCGACGGCCACGGCGACGCCGGCACCCATGGTGCCGAGGCCGACCACGGCGACGGTGGGGAAGGGACGCTCCATTGTCCTGACTCCTTGTCATGGGCCCGCGCAGCACTCGGGCGCGGCCGGCCGCTCGACGGCGAGCGGCGGCCGGGGCACGCCGGAGGAGGGTGTGGCGACGCGGGTGTGCGGGAAGACGGGGCGGCCCCGCGGAGCACGGACCGGTCCGCTCCGGTCGTGCCGCGGGTGTGCCGAGGTGCTCAGGCGCGCTGAGAGGAAGGACAGGCGGCGCTGAACTGCTGCAGGGAGAAGACGGCCGCGAGGGCCGGAGACACGCACCGGGGCGTCCGCGCGAATACCGCGGCGCCGACCACGCCGGTGCGGCTCCCGAGGCCCGGCGCTGGTGCGTGCCGGTCACTGTAGCGGAGTTACCGCCCAGTAGGAAGAGTGCCGCGCGGGTCGGGGAGGAGCGGGGAACGCGCAGCGGCCCGCCGGGAGACCCCGGCGGGCCGCTGCGGTGAGGGGTGGCGTCAGTGCGCCATCACGGGGACGGCGTCCTCCGCGGCCGCGCCCTCGGCGGTCGCGTGGACGTCGGGACGGCCGGTGTTGATCAGGACGGCGGCGGCCGTGGCGGCGAGCACCAGGATGCCGAAGGACCACCAGATCGCGGTCGAGAAGCCGTGCACCATGCCCTGCAGCTGGAGCAGCTGCTGCGGCGCGCCGTCCTTGGCGTGCGAGGTCAGGTACGCGGTGGTGGCGCTGGCCGCGATGGTGTTCAGCAGCGCGGTGCCGATGGCGCCGCCGACCTGCTGGGAGGTGTTGACCATCGCCGAGGCGACACCGGCGTCGCGCGGCTCGACGCCGTGCGTGGCCAGGCTCATCGCCGGCATGAACGCGGTGCCCATGCCGAGGCCCATCAGGATCAGACCGGGCAGGATCAGCGCCGGGTAGGAGCTGTTCACGTCGATCTGGGTGAGGATCAGCATGCCCAGCGAGGCGACCAGGAAGCCGGGCACCATCAGGTAGCGCGGCGGGACGCGGGTCATCAGCCGGGCGCCGATCTGGGTGGAGCCGGTGATCATGCCCGCCACCATCGGCAGGAAGGCCAGGCCGCTGGTGACCGGGCTGTAGCCGAGGACCACCTGCAGGTAGTAGGTCAGGAAGAGGAACAGGCCGAACATGCCGATCACGGCGAGGCCGAGCGACAGGTAGACACCGCCGCGGTTGCGCTCGGTGACGACGCGCAGCGGCAGCAGCGGCGCGGAGACCTTGCTCTCCACCACGGCGAACGCGGCCAGCAGGACGGCGGCGGCGACGAACAGGCCGACGGTGATGCCGGCGCTCCAGCCGTCCGACTCGGCGCGGGTGAAGGCGTACACCAGGGAGACCAGGCCGGAGGTGACCAGCAGCACGCCGGGGATGTCCAGCTTGTTGCGGTTGCGGCTGCCGACGGGCTCGCGGATCACCATCACCGCGCCGAGGATCGCGACCACGGCGAACGGGATGTTGACGTAGAAGGTCCAGCGCCAGTTCAGGTACTCGGTGAGCAGACCGCCGAGGATCAGGCCGATCGCACCGCCACCACCGGCGATGGCGCCGTAGATGCCGAAGGCCTTGGCGCGCTCCTTGGCCTCGGTGAACATCACCGCGAGCAGCGAGAGCGCGGCCGGGGCGAGCAGGGCGCCGAAGACGCCCTGGAGGGCGCGGGCACCGAGCAGCATCGGGGTGTTGACGGCGGCGCCGCCGAGCGCGGACGCCAGCGCGAAGCCGGTCAGGCCGATGATGAAGGTCCGCCTGCGGCCCCACAGGTCGGCGATCCGGCCACCGAACAGCAGCAGTCCGCCGAAGGCCAGCGCGTAGGCGGTGATCACCCACTGGCGGTTGCCGTCGGAGATGCCGAGGTCGTGCTGGGCGGAGGGCAGGGCGATGTTCACGACGGTCGCGTCGAGGACGACCATCAGCTGGGCCAGGCCGATGAAGGCGAGTGCCTTCCAGCGGCGCGGGTCGGCCTGGAGGCCGGATTCGGACATGGGGGTACCCACTAACTAACGTGCGATGCGTGCGGTCGGGTCGGTCAGTCGGCGCGCTTGAGGTCCTCGAAGGACGCGGCGCGGCCGGGAAGTACGGAGGTCGCCGGTGCCCGCAGGCCGTCCAGGAAGACCTGCAGGTGGCGATGGACGAACTGGTCGAGGTCGAGGCATCCGGTGCCCGGGAGCGGGCGGGTCAGCTGGGTGACGCCGAGGAAGTAGTCGCCGACTCCGATGTCGGCGCGCAGCTGCCCGCTCGCGTGGACGCGGGCGATGAGCTCGGCGGCGGCGGCCTTCAGCTGCAGCAGGGCCCGCTCCAGCTCGGGATCGTCGTGGTCGATGTGGTCGGAGACCATCGGACAGAGCGCGCCGATGCGCTCGTCCGCGGCGGCGTGCGTGAACCGGGACAGGCCCTCGAAGGCGTCCGGCTCCGCGAGTCCGGCCTCCGCGTGCTCCAGCACCCTGGTCAGCACCGAGAGGGTGACGTGGTGCAGCAGCTCACGCCGGTCGGAGAAGTTGCGGTAGAGCGTGGCGTTGCCGACCCCGGCCCGACGGGCGATCTCGTCGAGCGGCGCCTCCGCGCCGTGCTCCACGATCGCCTCGCGGGCGGCGGTGATGATCCTCGCCCGGTTGCGTTCGGCGTCCGCACGGAGCCGCTGGCCCGCCGGCTTGGCGCTGACCGTGGTCATCGGACTCCCTTCCCTTCCGGGGACTCGTTCCCCGTTTGTGCGGACACCGGATCAAACGGGGAGTCGGTCCCCGGAAATTCCCCGTCCGGTGTGACCTGCGACACATCTGCCGAGTTGGCCGATTTCACCCTCCCGGGCAGCCCCCACCGCGGGGCGATCCCCCGCCCCGGCCGCTCCGGACGGCAGCATGGGCGCATGGGCAGCGCGCACACGAGGGACGAGACGGTGGAACGGGCCGAGCAGGCCGCCGCGGAACTCGCCGGGGCCGGGATCGACGCCGTCGCCCTCGGCTGGGTGGACAACGCCGGCATCACCAGGACCAAGGCGGTGCCGGTCGCCCGGCTGCCGCACGCCGTCCGGTACGGCATCGGCGCCTCCCCCTGCTTCGACTCCTTCCTCGCCGACGACTCCATGGCCCCCGGCGGCGGCCCCGTCGGCGACCTCCGCCTCGTCCCCGACCTCGACGCACTGGTGCCGCTCGCCGCCCAGCCCGGCTGGGCCTGGGCACCCGTCGACCGCCGCCGCCAGGACGGCGCGGCGCACCCCGGCTGCCAGCGCTGGTTCGCCCGCCGCACCGAACGGGCACTCGCCGCCCGCGGACTCGACGTGCGGGCCGGCTTCGAGATCGAATGGGTCGTCGACCGGGACGGCCCACCGGAGGGCGGCTCCGCCTACGGCATGGACCGGCTGGTCGAACGCTCCGACTACCTGCTCGACGTGCTCCGCGCCCTGGAGGCCCAGCAGCTCGCCGTGCTGCAGATCCACCCCGAGTACACACCCGGCCAGTTCGAGGTCTCCGTCGCCGCCGACACCCCCGTCCGCGCCGCCGACACCTCCCTGCTCGTCCGGCAGACCGTCCGCGCGGTCTCCGCCCGGCACGGACTGCGCACCTCCTTCGCCCCCGTCGTCGCACCGGACGGCGTCGGCAACGGCTGCCACCTCCACCTCAGCCTCTGGCAGGACGGCCGGAACCTGCACGCCGGCGGCCCCGGCCCGCACGGCCTCACCGAGCAGGCCGCCGCCTTCCTCGCCGGGATCCTGGAGGAACTCCCCGCCCTCCTGGTCCTCGGCGCCCCGAGCCCCGCCAGCCACCTGCGCCTGGTGCCCGGCCGGTGGTCCGGCCCCTACCGCTGCTGGGGACTGGAGAACCGGGAGGCCGCCCTGCGACTGATCACCGGCTCCGCACCCGACCAGGCCAACGCCGAGGTGAAGTGCTTCGACCCGGCCGCCAACCCCTACCTCGCCCTCGGTGGCGCCCTCGCCGCAGGCCTCGCCGGACTCGACGCCGGCCTGAAGCTGCCGCCCGAGGTGCCCGGCGACCCCGCCCGCGAACCCGGCGTCGAGCGACTGCCGCACAGCCCCGCCGCCGCACTCTCCGCCCTCCGCGCCTGCGCCCCGCTGCGCACCGCCCTGGGGGAGGAGCTCTACCACGCCGTGCTCGACGTCCGGGAGGCCGAGATCGCCCGCTACGGAGGGCTCGACGCACAGCAACTGGTCGCCGCCACCCGCTGGCGGTACTGACCGTGCTGGTCGACCACCACTGCCACAGCGTCGTCGCCGACGAACTCGACGAAGCCGCCCTCGGCGCCCTGATCACCGAGTCCGACCGGCCGCCCGCCCCCGGCACCTCCCCCTTCGACAGCGCGATCGGGCTCGCCGTCCGGCGCTGGTGCCCGCCACTGCTCGGACTGCCCGCCCTCGCCGAACCCGCCGACTACCTGGCGGCCCGCCGGGAGACCGGCGCCGCCGAGGCCACCGCCCGGATGCTCGCCGGCGCGGGCCTCGCCGACCTGCTGGTCGACACCGGCCTCACCGAAGCCGGCGGCAGGCCGCTGCTGCCGCCCGCCGACCTCGCCGCACTCGCCGGAGCCCGGCTGCACGAAGTGGTCCGGCTGGAGGCGGTGGCCGCCGACGTCCGGGCGCCCGCGGCGCAGTGGCCGGACGCCGTCGCCGAGGCACTGGCCGAAGCCTGCGCCGGGGCCGTGGCGGTGAAGTCGGTGCTCGCCTACCGCGCCGGCCTGGACATCCCGGGCGGGCCGCCCGCCCGCTCCGAGGTCGTCCGGGCCGCGGGGGCCCGGCCGCCCGACCGGATCACCGACCCCGTCCTGCTGCGCCACCTGCTGTGGACGGCCGTCGGCCTCGCACTGCCGATCCAACTGCACACCGGCTTCGGCGACCCCGACCTGCGGCTGCGCCGGGCCGACCCGGCCCTGCTGGTGGACTTCGTCCGCGCGGTCGAGCCGGACGGCGTCCCGCTCGTCCTGCTGCACGGCTACCCCTACCACCGGCAGGCCGCCTGGCTCGCCCAGGCCTACCCGCACGTGTACGCCGACGTCGGACTGACCCTCTCCTACACCGGACCGCGGGCCGCCACCGTACTCGGCGAAGTGCTCGAACTGGCCCCCTTCGGCAAGGTCCTGGCCTCCACCGACGCCTACGGACTGCCCGAGCTGTACCCCGTCGGCGCAGCACAGTTCCGCCGGGCGCTCGCCACGGTCCTGGACGGCTGGCACACCACCGGCGACTGCACCCCGGCGGACGTCCTGCGGATCACCGAGGCGCTGGGATCGGCCAACGCCCGCCGCCTGTACGGAATCTGAAGGACACCACTCAGGGGCGCAGGGAGGTCGGCCAGCCAGGGGCGCGGGGAACTGCGCAGTCCGGGGGTGGGTGCCGCAACTGACCGGGGCCGACCCTGGTTCGTCCGTGCGCCGCATCCGAATCGCGCAGTTCCCCGCGCCCCTACGGGGTTTTCCATTCTTGGGCAGGTTGGCCCGCCCAGGGCGCGGGGAACTGCGCAGTCCGGGGGTGGTCGCCCTGGTGGTTCGGGGCGAGCCCGATTTCCCCGCGCCCCTAGGGGGTGCACCTGATGCCCGGGCGTCAGCCGATCGCGCGGAAGTGGTCCCGCAGGCCCGCGCCGAAGTTGGTCGCGGTGCCGTCGTAGTTGCTGATCAGCGAGGGGCCGGAGCTGCAGTCCCAGGTGTTCCAGGTCCAGCCGAGGTAGCCGAGCTTCCGGGCGTCGAGCCAGGCCATCACCTGGTCGATGAAGCCGTGGCTGCAGGTGTTCTCGCCGATCTCTCCGGCGACCAGCGGGACCTTGGCCGCCACCGGGGCGAGGGCGGAGTCGAAGCAGGACGTGCTGGAGCAGGTGTTGAAGTTGTACACGTGCCAGGCCGCGGCGAGGTTGCCGGTCGGGTCGGTCGGCTTGTAGGTGAGCCACTGGCCGAGGTCGTTGGAGTAGGCCAGGCCGCCGAGCATGATGACGTTCTTGGCGCCGGTCGCCCGTACGGTGTCCACCAGGGTCTGGAAGCCGCTGACCTGGTAGGGGATGCCGGGGCAGGCGCTGCCGCCGTCGCGCCAGCAGAGCCAGCCCTGGGTGGTCGAGGATTCCGAGCGGTCCGGGTAGGGCTCGTTGAACAGGTCGAAGACGACCTGGTCGGTGTCCTTGAAGGTGTCCGCGACGGAGCTCCAGAACGGCACCGCGTTGGCGCCGGGCATCGGCTTCTGGCAGGTGGCGTTGACGTCCGCGCAGCCGGAGGAGTTGCCGGTGTACTGGCCGCGGCTCCAGTGCATCTCGACGATCGGGGTGAGGCCGGCGTTGCGCAGTGCGTCCACCCAACCCTTGATCGCGGAGCGGTAGTTGGCGCCGGCGTACTCGGGCTTGACGTTGCTGGTGCCGATCCAGCAGTCCTCGTTGAGCGGGACGCGGACGGCGTTGGCGTGCCAGCTCTTGATCGCCGCGATGGCCGCGGCGTCGACCGGTCCGTCGAAGAAGCCGTAGCCCTGGACGCACATGAACTCGGTGCCCGAGCGGTTGACGCCGTGCAGGGTGACGGCCGTACCGGACTCGTTCACCAGGGAGGTGCCCGAGACGTGCAGGGCCGGGGCGCCGGTGCTGCCGGTGGGCGAGGAGGAACTGCTCGGCGAGGCCGAGCTGCTGGGGGAGGGGGAGGCGGAGGCGGAGGCGCTCGCGGAGGGCGAGGCCGAGGCCGAGGCGCTGGCCGAGCCGGACGGGGTGGGGCCGGTGCCGGTGCAGGCGACGCCGTTCAGCGCGAACGAGGTCGGCGCCGCATTGGTGCCGCTGTAGGAGAAGTTGGCACCGGCGGTCACCGACTGTCCGGCGCCGATGCCGGTCGCCCAGGCCGGGTTGGTGACGGTGACGTTCTTGTCGGACTGCGACCAGGTGCCGTTCCAGCCGGTGCCGGAGAGCGTCTGGTTGCCGGTGTAGGCGTACGTCAGCGTCCAGCCGTTGACCGCGGTGGTGCCCAAGTTGTTGATCTTCACGTTGGCGGTGAAGCCGGAGCCCCAGTCGTTGGTCGTGTAGTCGACGGTGCAGGCGGTGGTGGCGGCCGCGGCGGTGCCGGGGCCGACCATGGCGAGCCCCGCGGCGGCGGTCGCGACCAGCGCGGACCCCAGTGCCAGGGCGGTGGTGCGGAGGGACATGTCCACTCCTCGACGAGAGTGCTTCATGGGCGCGCTCCCACAGGCCCGGGCTGAAACATAGCCAGCGGTACGGGAGTTGCCAAGCCTCTCTGCTGCGCAATCTCTTGACATGACTGTAACGCGTCACCATTCTTGGGAGCGCTCCCACAGATCCACGCACTGAAGCGAGAGCCGTGCATCGCCGCCTCGCCGTCGATCTCCCCCACCTTCAGGAGCCGTGATGTCACCCCCCGCCATCTCCCGGACCACCCGCGTGTCCACGCTCGGCGTGGCGCTCGCCGTGCTCGCGGCCGGCCTCACCACCATGGTCGCGAACCCCGCCGCGGCCGCCGCCCTGCAGTGCTCCGTCGACTACAGCACCAACGACTGGGGCTCCGGCTTCACGGCCAACGTGAAGATCAGCAACAAGGGCACCGATGCGGTCAACGGCTGGACGCTGACGTACGCCTACACCGGCAACCAGGCGCTCTCCGGCACCGGCTGGAACGGCACCTGGTCGCAGTCCGGCAAGAACGTCACCGTCACCAACCCGGCCTGGGCGACCGGCATCGGCGCCGGACAGTCGGTGACCGCCGGTGCCAACTTCTCCTACAGCGGCACCAATGCGGCGCCGACCTCGTTCGCGGTCAACGGCACCGCCTGCACCGGTGCGCACGCCGCCCCCACGGTCGCGCTCACCAGCCCCTCGGCGGGCGCGAACTACGCCGCCGGCGCGGCGATCCCGCTGGCCGCCAGTGCCGCCGCGGCGGACGGCGCGTCCATCGGCAAGGTCGAGTTCTACGACAACACCACGCTGATCGGCACCGCCACCACCGCGCCGTACACCTTCAGCTGGACGGGTGCCGCCTCCGGCAGCCACTCCGTCTACGCCAAGGCGTACGACAGCCTCGGTGCGACCAGCGAGTCGACCCCGGCCGGCATCACCGTCGCCGCCGGCCCGTCGATCACCGCGGTGCCCACCACCCTGTCGGTGACCCAGGGCAAGACCGGCACCTTCGCCCTGAAGCTGTCCTCGCAGCCCAGCGGCAACGTCACCGTCACCACCACCCGCACCTCGGGCAACACCGGGCTCTCCATCAGCGCCGGTGCCACGCTCACCTTCACCCCGTCGAACTGGTCCACCGCGCAGACCGTCACCCTGGCGGCCGACGCGGGCTCCACCGGCTCCGCGAACTTCACCTCCACCGCCACCGGCTACACCAGCTCGGTGGTCACGGTGACCGAACTCGCCGCCGGGACGGGCGTCTACGACGACCGCTTCCTGCAGCTCTACAACAAGATCAAGGCGCCGGCGAACGGCTACTTCTCGCCCGAGGGCATCCCCTACCACTCGGTGGAGACCCTGCTGGTCGAGGCGCCGGACCAGGGCCACGAGACCACCTCCGAGGCCTACAGCTACCTGCTGTGGCTGGAGGCGCAGTACGGCCGGGTGACGAAGGACTGGTCGAAGTTCAACGCGGCGTGGACGCTCATGGAGACGTACATGATCCCCACGCACGCCGACCAGTCGACGAACAGCTTCTACAACGCGAGCAAGCCGGCGACCTACGCCCCCGAGCACCCGCTGCCCAGCGACTACCCGTCGCAGATGGACAGTTCGGTGACCCCGGGCAACGACCCGATCGCCGCGGAGCTGAAGTCCGCCTACGGCACCGACGACATCTACGGCATGCACTGGCTGCAGGACGTGGACAACGTGTACGGCTACGGCAACTCGCCCGGCAAGTGCGAGGCCGGCCCGACCGACACCGGACCGTCCTACATCAACACCTACCAGCGCGGCCCGCAGGAGTCGGTCTGGGAGACGATCCCGCAGCCCACCTGCGACAAGTTCGCCTACGGCGGCAAGAACGGCTACCTGGACCTGTTCATCAAGGACGCGTCCTACGCCAAGCAGTGGAAGTTCACCGACGCCCCGGACGCCGACGCCCGCGCCATCCAGGCCGCCTACTGGGCGGACACCTGGGCCAAGGCCCAGGGCAACGGCTCGCAGGTCGCGACCGCCGTGGCCAAGGCCGGCAAGATGGGCGACTACCTGCGCTACTCGTTCTTCGACAAGTACTTCAAGAAGATCGGGAACTGCGTCGGCCCGACCGTCTGCGCGGCCGGCTCCGGCAAGAGCAGCGAGCACTACCTGCTGTCCTGGTACTACGCCTGGGGCGGCGCCACCGACAGCAGCGCCGGCTGGGCCTGGCGCATCGGCGACAGCGCCGCGCACGGCGGCTACCAGAACCCGATGGCCGCCTACGCCCTGGTGAACAACACCGCCATGGCACCCAAGTCGGCCACCGGCAAGACCGACTGGACGACCAGCCTGGGCCGCCAGGTGGAGTTCCTGCAGTGGCTGCAGTCCAGCGAGGGCGCCATCGCGGGCGGTGCCACCAACAGCTGGGACGGCGCCTACGCCACCCCGCCGGCCGGCACCCCGACCTTCTACGGGATGTACTACGACGAGGCGCCGGTCTACCACGACCCGCCGTCCAACCAGTGGTTCGGCTTCCAGGCCTGGGGCGTGGAGCGGCTCGCCGAGTACTACTACGCGAGCGGCGACACCAAGGCCAAGGCCGTGCTCGACAAGTGGGTCACCTGGGCGCTGGCGAACACCACGTTCAACAGCGACGGCTCGTTCAAGATCCCGTCCACGCTGGCCTGGACGGGCAAGCCGGACACCTGGAACGCGAGCGCGCCGGGCAGCAACGCCTCGCTGCACGTGACCGTCGTCGACCAGACCAGTGACGTCGGCGTCGCGGGCTCGTACGCCAAGCTGCTGTCCTACTACGCGGCGAAGTCCGGCAACGCCGCGGCGAAGACCGCCGCGCAGAAGCTGCTGGACGGCATGTGGGCCAACAACCAGGACGCGCTGGGCATCTCCGTCCCGGAGACCCGCACGGACTACAGCCGGTTCAAGGACTCGGTCTCCGTCCCGTCCGGCTGGACGGGCACCATGCCCAACGGCGACCCGATCAACTCGGCGTCCACCTTCCTCTCCATCCGTTCCTTCTACAAGAACGACCCGGCCTTCGCCAAGGTCCAGTCCTACCTGGACGGCGGCGCCGCGCCGACCTTCACGTACCACCGCTTCTGGGCGCAGGCGGACATCGCGACCGCTCTCGCGACCTACGGGGAGCTCTTCAACTCCTGACGGCAACACGGGGTTTCGCCCCACCGTGACGTGACGGACGAACAGGACAGGTGCCCGGCCCGGCTGACAGCGGGCCGGGCACCGCTGTTGTGCGCATTTCGTGTCCGTGGTCTTGCGGATCACCACGCGCGTTCAATAGCGTCCGGTCCACCTCACGTGCCACCGCCACCAGCGGGGCACACTTCGAGACTCCGGAGGGTCAACCCCTATGAGTGTTCCTCGGATACGCCGGACCAGGACGGCGGCGCTGGGCCTCGCCCTCGCCACGGCGGGAGCCATCGCGCTGCCGTCGGGAACCGCCGCCGCGGCCGGCGCCGCGGACGCGCCCGGCCCACTGCTCAGCTACGTGGTGAACACCAAGGCCAACCACGGCCAGGTGAAGAAGGCCGAGCGGGAGATCGCCGCCCTCGGCGGCACCGTGGTCGTCTCCTACGAGCAGATCGGCGTGGTCGTCGCCCGCTCCACCGACAAGGACTTCGCGGCCAAGCTGCGTTCCTCGAAGACCGTCGACTCGGTGGGTGCCAGCCGCACCGCCGGGATCGTCCAGAGCAACGACGTCGAGGTGGCCGAACCGGCCGCCGTCCCCACCGCCGCGCCCGCCGACGGCTCCGAGCCGCTCTGGGCCAACCAGTGGGACATGCGGAAGATCGGGGTCGACAAGGCCCACGAGAAGACCCTCGGCAGCCGCCGGGTGGTCGTCGGCGTCCTGGACTCCGGCATCGACGCCACGCACGAGGACCTCGCGCCCAACGTCGACGCCTCGCTCTCCGCCTCCTGCATCAACGGCGGCAAGGCCGACACCTCCTGGCAGTCCTGGCAGCCCACCTCCAGCGACCACGGCACCCACGTGGCCGGCACCATCGCCGCCGCCAAGAACGGCAAGGGCATCGAGGGCATCGCGCCGAACGTCCGCCTCGCCGCGGTCAAGGTCGTCGACGACGGCGGGTTCATCTACCCCGAGTACGCCATCTGCGGCTTCATGTGGGCCGGTGAGCACCACTTCCAGGTGACCAACAACAGCTACTACATCGACCCGTGGCTGTTCAACTGCAAGACCGACCCCGACCAGGCCGCGATCGTCACCGCCGTCAAGCGGGCCGTCGCCTTCTCGCAGCGCAACGGCGTGCTCAGCGTCGCCGCCGCCGGCAACGAGAACATCGACCTCGCCCACAAGACCACCGACACCACCAGCCCCGACGACACCACCCCCGCCCCCCGGCCGATCGACGACAACTGCGTCTCGCTGCCGACCGAACTGCCCGGCATCGTGGTGACCACCTCCGTCGGCGACAAGGGCGACAAGTCCTTCTACTCCAGCTACGGCCTCGGCAAGGCCACCGTCGCGGCCCCCGGCGGCGACTCCCGCTACCAGCTGCCGGACACCCCCGACAAGAACGGCCGGGTCCTCTCCACCGTCCGCGGCAACAAGTACGCCTACATGCAGGGCACCTCGATGGCCTCCCCGCACGCCGCGGGCGTGGCCGCGCTGCTCGCCTCCACCCACCCGTGGGCCGGCCCGGACGAGCTCCGCGCCATGCTGCAGCACCAGGCCGACGACCACTCCTGCCCGGCGACCTTCGACCCCAGCGGCGACGGCGCCTGGAAGGCGGTCTGCGAGACCTCCGGCCACGGCAACGGCTTCTACGGCGCGGGCATCGTCAACGCCGACAAGGCCGCCGACTGGTGGCGCCTGTGACGTCGGTGACGTCCTGGGCTTCGGCCGGCTGAACGACGGACGAACTCCCCTGCCCCGCCCGAGTATCCGTACTCAGGCGGGGCAGGGCCGTTTCCGGCGACCCTCGGTACGGGGGCCGGAGGAGCGGGGGAGTGGTCGGGATGGTCGGGACGGACGGACGGCGCAGGACCGGCGCGGTGCTGGTGCTCGCGGGCAGCCTGGTGGTCGCGGTACCGGGGCTGGTGCTGCTGGCGATCGGCGTCTGCTTCGGCGCGGGCGGGACGGCCTCGGCCGGAGCGGGCGACTGGCTGGGGGCCGGCCTCCTCGTGCTCGGCGGCCCGCTGGCCGGCCTCTGCGGGGCGGCACTGCTGCTGTGGACACCACGGGTACGCCGACTGGACCCCCTGGAACGGGCCGCACTGGTGGCCTTCTGCCTCTTCTGCGGCACCCTCGCCGAAGGCCTCCTCCTCGCCGCCGGCGCAGAGCCGGTACCGCCCTTGTATTAGGAGTGAGCCAACAGGGGGCCGGGGAACTGCGCAGTCCGGGGACGGGTACCGCTTCTGGTCGGGTAGGGCAGATCAGGGCCCCACGCGCCCTGGCGGCTCGCCCTCGTCAGCCGATGTGGCGGGTCCAGTCGGATTCGACCTGGGCGAGGCCGTGGCGGTTGGGGACCTGCTTGAGCCAGGCGGGGCGGGCGGCCATGGTGGCCGCGGCGCGGCGCTCCTCGGCGGCCCGCAGCTCCTCGGGCGAGGCGAACTCGGTCGGCAGCCAGGCGGCGGACCCCGCGGCCCGTTCGGCGAGGTGCGCCACGTACGCGTCGCGGACGGCCTGTGGCGAGTCGAACCCGGGTTCGTCGGCCAGCCAGGGCTCCGGCACCAGGCCGACGACCTCGCGCAGCAGCTCCTCGGTCACCCGCGGTGCGAACTCCTCGTCGGCCGCGGCCACCGCCGGCCGGAAGGCGCCCAGGGCGTGCGCGTTCATCGGGTACGGCTTGAGCACCGAGGCGGCCGCGCCGGACCACCGGTGATGGAAGATCAGCCCGGCGCCGTTGTCGATCAGCCAGAGCCGCCGGTGCCAGACCATCAGGTTGGGGTTGTGGACGGTGCGGTCGACGTTGCCGGTGAGGGCGTCCAGCCAGACGATCCGGCCGGCCTCCAGCGGGTCGACGGGCAGGGCGCCGGGGGTGAAGTCGCGGGCGCCGGGCAGCAGGTCCATGCCGAGGTTGAGTCCGGCGCTGGATCGCAGGATGTCCTGGATCTCGGTGTCCGGTTCGTGGGCGGCGACGGCGGGGTCGAAGTCGACCAGGACGAGCGGCGGCACCCGCAGCCCCAGCCGGCGGGCCAGCTCGCCCACGATCACCTCGGCGACGAGGGCCTTGGCACCCTGGGCCGCACCGGTGAACTTGACCACGTAGGTGCCCAGGTCGTCCGTCTCGACCACGCCGGGCACCGACCCGCCGGCACGCAGCGGATCGAGGTAGCGGAGGGCGGTCACCTGATCGAGCACACCGGCAAGCCTAACCCGCGCCCCGGGGTGAGTCGCGGGTGCGGCGGGGCCGGTGTGGTTGGCTTGGGCGCGTTCGGCCGGCGCCCCCGAGCGGCGGCGGCGAAGTCCAGTGAAGGAGAGCCCCCATGGGCAAGGTCCAGGCCATCACCGAGCGGGTCTACCAGGCGTCCCCGCAGCGGGTGTACGAGGCGCTCGCCGACTACGCCACCGTCCGGCCGCGGCTGCTGCCCGAGCAGTACAGCGAGTACGAGGTCCGTGCGGGCGGCACGGGCGCCGGCACCCAGGTGCACTGGCGGCTGCAGGCCACCGAGAAGCGGGTCCGGGACTGCCTGTTCTCGGTGACCGAGCCGCGGCCGCAGACCCTGGTGGAGACGGACGCCAACTCCAGCATGGTGATCACCTGGACGGTCACCCCGGCGGGGGAGGGCGCCAAGGTCGTGGTCGACGCCTCCTGGCAGGGTGCGACCGGCATCGGCGGCTTCTTCGAGCGCACCTTCGCGCCCAAGGGCCTCAACCGGATCCACGGCGCGGTCCTCGACCGGCTCTCCACCGAGGTCGAGTAGCCGTCGGGGGGGTCGTCGAGCAGCCGTCCGCCGGTTGGTCGAGCGGCCGTACGACCCTGCGCACACCCGTGCGGACGGCCCGCGCCGTACGGGTGGCGCCCCGTCCCCGGGACGGGTGATCCCGGGCCCGCCGGAGGCCGCCCCAACCTAGGCTCGCGGCCGTGTATCTGACGATCCTTCATGCCGCGCAGCCGGTCGACGGCGGGGTGGCCCGGGTGGTGGTGGACCTCGTCCGCGGGCAGCGTGCGGCGGGCCACCGGGTGCTGCTGGCCTGTCCGCCCGGCGGGCTGCTCGCCGCCGAGGCGGCCGCCGCCGGTGCGGAACTGCTGGACTGGCCGGCCGGCCGGGCGCCGGGCCCCGCCACCGCGGGGGAGGTGCGGCGGCTGCGCCGGATCGTGCGCACCGCCGAACCGGACGTGCTCCACCTGCACAGCGCCAAGGCCGGGCTGGCCGGCCGGCTGGCGGTGCGCGGGTCCGTCCCCACCGTCTTCCAGCCGCACGCCTGGTCCTTCGCGGCCGTCGAGGGCGCGGTGGCCTGGGCCACCCTGCGCTGGGAGCGGTACGCCGCCCGCTGGGCGCACGCGCTGGTGTGCGTCAGCGAGCAGGAGCGGGCCGACGGTGCCGCGGCGGGGATCGCGGCCGCCTGGCGGGTGGTGCCGAACGGGGTCGACCTGGAGCACCACGTGCCCGCCGGCGCCGCCGACCGGCGGGCCGCCCGCGCCGGGCTCGGACTGGCCGGCGCCGGCCTGGACCCGGAAGCCCCGCTCGCCGTCTGCCTGGGCCGGCTCTGCCGGCAGAAGGGCCAGGACGTGCTGCTGGACGCCTGGCCGCGGGTGGCCGAGGCCGTGCCCGGCGCCGGGCTGGCGCTGGTCGGCGGGGGTCCGGACGAGGCGGTGCTGGCCGAGCGGGTCCGGGCGCTGCCCGGGCCGCGCCGGGTGCTGATGGCGGGCGGGGTGGGCGATCCGCGGCCCTGGCTGGCCGCCGCGGACCTGGTGGTGCTGCCGTCCCGCTGGGAGGGCATGGCGCTGGCCCCGCTGGAGGCGATGGCGGCCGCCCGCCCGGTGCTGCTCACGGACGTGCCCGGGGCGCGCGAGTGCCTGCCGCCCGGGGGTGCCGTGCCGCCGGTGCCGCCCGGGGACGTTGCCGCGCTGGCCGAACGCCTGGTCGAGGAGCTGGCCGATCCGGACGCCTGTGCGCGCCGCGGAGGGCTGGCGAGGGCGCACGTGGCGGACCGGCACGACGTCCGCCGCACGGTCGAGCAGGTGGAGGCGGTGTACCGCGGGGTGCTGCCCGCGCGTCCGTCCGGTCGCCCCGATTCCCGTGTCCCCCAGGGATTCTGATCGTTTATCCGACCGTGGGAGCCCCCGCGGGCTGCTGCCCAGTCCGCAGCCGCCGCCGGGTCGGGGGCGCCGCGTACGAGTCGTCCGACAGTCCGACCAATGAGCAGGTGGCATGACACGGCACGTCAACTCGCCGCAGTGACAACGGCGATCGCTATTGTCTGATTTTGCCTGATTCGCACCTGTTCGGAGGGTCCACTTCGTCGTGCCCCGGCACCGGGCACGGTTCGGGCCGGTCGGCCGCCCCCGCGACCGCGGGTACACCACAGGGGAGTTCGCGCACCGATGACCATTGACCACGAGAGCGTGCCGCGGCCGGGGGGCCCGCTGTCGGCCCGGCGGCTGCTCGGCACCGAGCTGCTGGAGCGGCCCGCCGCAGGTCCCCGGGCGCGTCCGGCACCGCAGGTCGGCCGCCACCGCCGGCCGCTGCGCTCTCGGGTCGCCCTCCCGGCCGGACTCCTCGGCTGCGACGTCCTCGCCCTCGCCGCCGCCGCGGCCCTGACCACCCCCGGCCCGCCGCCGCTGGCCGCCGCGCTGCTCGGTCTGCTCCTGCCGCTCAACCTGGCCGGCGGCCTCTACCGCAGCAGGCTCACCGTCTCCGCGCTCGACGACCTCCCCGCCCTCGCCGGACGCGCCGCCGTCTCCACCGCCTTCGCGGTCACCCTCGCCGCCTGCCTCGGCCGGTTCGTGCCCGGCCCGGCGGCGCTGTTCAGGTTCGCCGGACTGCTCACCGCCTTCACCCTGCTCGCCTGCCTGGGCCGGGCCGCCGCCTACGCCCTGCTGCGCCGCGCCCGCCGCCGGCGCCCCAGCCCGACCCTGGTGCTCGGCGCCGGCCAGCTCGGCCAGCGGATCGCCGCCGTCCTGCTCGAACACCGCGAGTACGGTCTGCGGCCGGTCGGCTACCTGGACTCCCAGCCCGTCCTGCTCGCCCCGGACGCCCCGCTGCGGCTCCTCGGCGGCCACGACGCCCTGGAGAGCCAGATCCGCCGCAAGCGCATCCACCACGTGATCGCCACCGAGGGCGCCGCCGACGACGCCGCCACCGCCGCCGCGCTGCGCACCGCCGCCCGGCTCGGCTGCCGGGTCTGGGTGGTGCCCCAGCTGCGCGAGTACGCGGCCCTCGGCCGGCGCGGCACCGACCAGCTGTGGGGCTTCCCCTGCCTGCCGCTGGAGCGCCCGGCCGTCCGCCGCCCCGGCTGGGTCGCCAAGCGCGCCCTGGACGTCGCGGCCGCCGGGTTCGGCCTGCTGCTGCTCTCGCCGGTGCTGGCCGCCTGCGCGCTCGCCGTCCGCTGCGACACCGGCCCCGGGGTGCTCTTCCGCCAGCAGCGCACCGGCCTCGACGGCCAGGCCTTCACCCTGCTGAAGTTCCGCACCCTGCGCCCCAGCAACGAGCACGAGTCGGCCACCCGCTGGAACATCTCGCAGGACCACCGGATGGGCGCCGTCGGCCGGCTGCTGCGCCGCACCTCGCTGGACGAGCTGCCGCAGCTGTGGAACGTCGTCCGCGGCGACATGAGCCTGGTCGGCCCCCGCCCCGAACGCCCCTACTTCGTGATGCGCTTCGGCCAGGCCTACCCCGAGTACCAGGACCGGCACCGCGTCCCGGCCGGCCTCACCGGCCTCTCCCAGGTCAACGGCCTGCGCGGGGACACCTCCATCGAGGACCGGGCCCGCTTCGACAACCGCTACATCGAGAGCTGGAGCCTCTGGCAGGACGCCAAGATCCTGCTCCGCACCGCCGTCCTGATGCTCCACCCGGACGGGAGCTGACGTGACGTCGGGAACGCTGCCGGCCCGCACCGCGCCGCTGCCGCAGTGGTGGCGGCGGCTGCCCGCCGCACCCCGGCCCGCCGCGGCGGCCGCGGCCGCCACCGTGCTGCTGGTCTGCGTGCCCACCGGGGAGAAGGACGTCACCGCCGCCGTCCACATCACCCCGGCCGACCTCGCCTCGCTGCTGCTGGTCGCCCTCACCGCCGCCGACCTGCTGCGCGGCCGCGCCCGGCTGGACCGCACGGTCTGCCTGCTGTTCGGCGCGGTGGTCTGCGCGGCCGCCGCCGCCACCCTCGCCTCGATCGACCCGCAGGCGAGCACCACCGGCTTCGTCCGGCTGGTGCAGATCTTCGTCCTGGTGCCCGCCGCCGTCGCCTGCGCGCTGCGCACCCGCCGCGACCGCCGGCTGGTGCTGGGCGCCTTCGTCGCCGCCGCCCTGGTCGAGGGCGCGGTCGGCGCGCAGCAGTACCTCACCCGCACCGGCGCCTCGTACGCCGGCCAACCGGTCCGGGCCGTCGGCACCTTCGGCGCCCTGGACATCATGGCGATGTCCACCGTGGTCAGCTTCGGACTGCTCGCCGCGCTCGCCCTGGCGCTCGGCGAACGCGGCCCCGGCGGCCGGCCGGCCCTGCGCCGGGCGCTGTACGCCGCGGCCGCGCTGCTGACCTTCCCGCTCGCCGTCTCCTTCAGCCGCGGCAGCTGGATCGCCTGCGCCGCGGCCGTCGCCGTGCTGATGCTGCGCGCCGACGCCCGGCTCGCCCTGCGCTGCGCGGTGATCGGCGCGGCCGCCGCGGTGGTGCTGGTCGGCGGACTCGGCCTCGGTGCCTCCGGCGTCGCCGAGCGGCTCGGCAGCATCGGCTCGGTGCAGGCCGCCCCCGACCAGTCGGTCAGCGACCGCTACGACCTGTGGGCGACCGCCGGACGGATCTGGCAGGACCACCCCGCCACCGGCGCCGGGCCCAAGGCCTTCCAGCAACTGCGCGACGGCCACGCCCCGCTGCGGCTCTCCTCCGGCAGCGACGCCGAGGACGCCACGATCGGCTTCCAGCGCGAACCGCTGCTCTCACCGCACAACATGTACTTCCTGGTGCTCAGCGAGCAGGGACTGCTGGGTATCACCGCGTACGCCGCGCTCTTCCTCGCCCTGCTGACCGGCTGCCTGCGCCGGGCCCGCGGCGGCGCCCTGGCCGCGCTCGCCCTGCTGGTCTGGATCCTCGTCGACTTCCTCTACGCCGACATCGGCGGCACCACCACCGTGCTGACCTCGGTGGTGCTCGGCCTCGCGGCCCGGGCCGCCTTCCCCGGCCCGGCGGACCCGGAGGCGCGATGAGCGGCGACCGCCGGACCACGACCGCCCGGCCCGCCCGGGCCGCCTTCCCCGGCCCGCGGCACGCCGCCGCCCGGCCCCGGCGCGGCGGCTTCGTCGCCCGCGCCTTCGGCGTCACCGCGGTGCTCAGCGCCGCCGGGTCCGGTCTCGGCCTGCTCCGCGACCTGCTGCTCGCCCGGTACTTCGGCGCCACCCGGGGCACCGACGCCTTCCTCGTCGCCTGGACGGTGCCGGAGACCGCCGCGCCGCTGCTGATCGAGGACGCGATGGCCTTCCTGATGGTCCCGGCGTTCAGCCTGGCCCTGGTGCTGCGCGAGGAACGCCCGCACGGCCCGGACCCGGTACGGCAGTTGGTGCGCGCCACGCTGCCCTGGCTGCTGCTCGCGCTGTGCACCCTCACCCTCGCCGCGGCGGTCGGCGCCGGCCCGCTGGTGGGCCTGCTCGCCCCCGGCCTGGCCGACCCGGCACTCGCCGTCACCTGCACCCGGATCACCGCCCTGACCGTGCTGCCGTTCGGCGTGGTCGGCTACCTCTGCTCGATGCTCCGCGCCCACCACCGGTTCACCGCCCCGGCCGGCATCTACGTGGCGTACAACCTGGGCATCCTCGCCGTGCTGCTCGGCGGCCACGCCCTGCTCGGGGTCCGCTCCGCCGCGCTCGGCGTCACCTGCGGCAGCCTGCTGATGGCCGGACTGCTGCTCGGGCCCGTCCGGCGGATCCTGCCGGGCGCGCGACGCCGGATCTCCCCCGGCCCCCGGCCGGGAGGTGCCCCCACGTCCGGACGCACGCCCGAATCGCCCGAGCACGTCCAGCACGAGGGCGCCCCGGGCGCACGCCCGGACGGGCGCCCCACGCCGCACGCCGATCCGGCCGGATCCGCCGGACAGGCCCGGGCCGCCCGGCGGCCGGCCCGCCCGGCCCGCGGTGCCGCGGCCGGCGGCCTGGTGCTGATCCCGCTGGCGATGCTGCCGGTCGCCACCTTCACCCTCACCCGGCAGGCGCAGGTCTTCGTCGAGCGCTACCTCGGCTCCGGCCTGCCGCCGGGCACCATCTCGCACCTCAACTACGCCGCCAAGGTCTCCCAGCTCGCCATGACGGCGGGCATCCTGATCGTCACGGTGACCTTCCCGCTGGTCGCCAGGGCGCTGGCCGCCGGGGACCTCGCCGCCGCCCGCGACCGGGTGGAGAAGGACCTCGGCCAGGCCGCCGCGGTCGTGCTGCTCGGCACCGCCTTCCTGATGGCCTGCGCACCCTCCGTGGTCGCGCTGCTCTTCCAGCGCGGCGCGTTCGGCGCGCACGACACCGCCGCCACCGCCGAGGTGATCCGGGTGTACAGCTTCGGGCTGCCCGCGCAGGCGCTGATCGGCGTGATGGTCCGGCCGTTCTTCTCGCTGCGGCCGGTGGTCCGCCGGGCCGGCGACCCGGAGCCGGCCGGGCTGCGGCCGCTGGACTGGTACCCGGTCGCCGCGATGGCCGTCGGCCTGCTGGTCACCGCCGGCGTCGGACTGGCCGCCACCCCGCGGTACGGCGCCCTCGGCCTCGCGGCCGGCAACGCGGCCGGCATCACCACCGCCGCGGTGCTGCTGCTCCGCGGCCTGCTGCTGCGCGGCATCGCGCTGCGCCTGCCCCGGGTGCTCGGCGGCCAGGCCCGGCTGCTGGCCGCCGCGGTAGGCGCCGCCGCGGCCGGCGCGGTGGCCGCCGCCGGCCCGTCCGCGCCGCTGCCGGCCACCCTGCTCGGCGGTCTCACCGTCGTGCTCGTCTTCGCCGGGCTCGGCACGGTCCTCGGCGCACCCGAGGTCCGTGACCCGGTGCGCGCCCTCCTCCGGGCCGCGGGTCCGGTCACCCAGGCTGCTGAGAGGAAGCCCCATGGACGCTGAACCGGCCCGTGGCCCCGCCCTGCCCGCCCAGCCGCACCCGGCCCGGTCGGCGCCGTGGATCCTGATGTACCACTCGATCACCCACGAGGAGCACGACCCGTACCTGCTCACCGTCAGCCCGGAGCGGTTCGCCGCGCAGATGGCCTGGCTGGCCCGGAGCGGCCGGCGCGGGGTGAGCGTCCGCGAACTCCTCCGGGCCCGGGCCGCGGGCGCCGCCGCCCGGCTGGTCGGGCTGACCTTCGACGACGGCTACGCGGACTTCGCCCGGTACGCCGTGCCGGTGCTGCGCCGGCACGGCTTCACCGCGAGCGCCTACGTGGTGCCCGATCTGCTCGGCGGCCACAACGGCTGGGACCCGGACGGCCCGCGCAAGCCGCTGCTCACCGTCGACCAGGTGGTCGAACTCGCCGCCGCGGGCTGGGAGATCGGCTCGCACGGGCTCTCCCACCGCAGGCTGCCGGGGCTGTCCGCGGACGAGCTCGCCGATCAGGCCCGCGGCAGCCGGCGGGCCCTGGAGCAGTTGGTCGGCGGCCCGGTGACCGGCTTCTGCTACCCGTACGGGGCGGTCGACCGGCCCGCCGTGGAGGCCGTCCGCGACGCCGGGTACCAGTACGCCTGTGCCATCGAGCACGGCGAGCTCACCGGCAGGTTCGCGCTGCCGCGCTGCTACGTCGGCGACCGCGACGGCGCGCTGCGGCTGCTCGCCAAGCAGGGCCGGCACCACTGGCGGGACGCCGTGACCGGACTGCGCGGTGCCGCCCCGGTGCCCGCCGCCCGCCAGGAGGCCGTCCGATGAAGGTCCTGCACGTGGTCACCGGCCTCGCCGCGGGCGGCGCCGAGCGCCAGCTGCACCTGCTGCTGCGCCACCTGCCCGACCGCCACCACTGCGAGGTGGCCACCCTCACCAACCCGGGCACGGTCGCCGAGGCGCTGCGCGCGGACGGCTTCGCCGTGCACGAGCTGGACATGCGCGGCAACCGCGACCTCGCGGTGCTGCCGCGGCTCACCCGGCTGATCCGCAGCCGGCGCTACCAGGCCGTGCACACCCACCTCTACCGGGCCGGGCTGTACGGCCGGCTCGCCGCCCGGCTGGCCGGCGTGCGGACGGTGCTGGCCACCGAGCACTCGCTGCACCCCGGGGTGATCGAGGGCCGGCCGGCTGGCCGCGGGGTCCGGGCGCTCTACCTGGCCGCCGAGCGCCTCGGCCGGACGACCGTCGCCGTCTCCGGACAGGTCGCCGCGACCCTGCACGACTGGGGCGTGCCGCCGCACCGGGTCCACCTGCTGCCCAACGGCATCGACGCCGCCGGGTACGCCGTGCCGGCCCGCACCCGGGCCGCCGTGCGGGCCCGACTCGGCCTGCCGGAGCGGGCGTTCACGGTCGGCGCGGTGGGCCGGCTGGTGCCCGGCAAGCGGTTCGAGGTGCTGGTGGAGGCGGTGGCCGCGCTGGCCGCCCGGCCCGGCCCGGACACCCGGTTGCTGCTGGTGGGGGAGGGGCCGGAACGCGCCGCCCTGGAGGCGCAGGCCGCCCGCGCCGGGGTGGCCGCCGTCTTCACCGGCGAACGCGACGACGTCCCCGAGCTGCTCGCCGCCATGGACGTGCTGGCGGCCCCCTCGACCGAGGAGACCTTCGGGCTGACGGTGCTGGAGGCACTGGCGGCGGGCCTGCCGGTGCTGCGCACCGCCTGTCCGGCCCTGGACGCGCTCGGCCCGGACGCCGCCCCCGCCGCCCACCGGCTGCCGTCCACCGCCGGGGCCTACACCGAGGCCCTGGACGGGCTGCGCGCCGCACCGCCGCGCCGGCTCCCGCCGCCGCCCGCCGTCCACCACTACGACATCGCGCGGATCGCCGCCGAACTCGCCGACCTCTACGACCGGCTCGGCCCGGCCCGCACCGCGCCGCCCCGGCCGGCCGCCCTGCGGGCCTGAACGCGCGACACCACCGACCGAGCCAAGGAGTTCCGATGTCCGAACCGCGCCGATCCGTCCGGGCCGCCGTCCGCCGCTGGTGGCCGGTGGCCGTCGCCGTCCCGCTGGGCGCCGCCGCCGGCGCCGGCTACGCCGCCGTCGCACCCACCGCCTACACCGCCAACTCCTACGTGGTGGTGGTCGCGCAGAACCCGGGGGAGGGCGCCACCGCGGTCAACTTCGCCCAGGCGTACGGCCGGCTCGCGGGGCAGCCGCAGGTGCTGGTCGCGGCCGCCGCGAAGACCGGCCGCACCGTCTCCGCCCTGTCGGACAGCGTCCGGGGCACCACTTCGCCGGACGCCCCGATGATCGAGATCACCGGCACCGGCCGGCGCGCCGCCGACGCGGTGCGGGCGGCCGACGCGGTGGCGACCTCGCTGATCGCCTTCGCCAACACCAGCAGCCAGGACACCGGCGTCAAGCTCGTCCCGCTGGCCAGGGCCGCCTCCCCGGACGGCCCCTCCTCGCCGTCCGCGGCCCTGGACACCGCGGTCGGCGGCGCGGCCGGCGTGCTGGTCGGCGCCCTCGCCATGGCCGCCCGGCGCCGCCCGGCCGGGTCGGGCGGCGCCGACGCCGCCGTGTCGGTGCCCGGGCAGCCGGTGGAACGGCAACCCGCCGGGGCCGTCCGATGACCACCGACACCCCCGCCCCGGCACGGGCCGGGGCCGCCGCCGAGGTCTGGACGGCCGAGGTGGACCGCGGGGACGACGCCCTCGACCGGATCGCCGCCGAGTGGGACGTGCTCGCCACCCGCTGCCGCACCGCCACCCCCTTCCAGGACGGCGCCTGGCTGCGCTCCTGGTGGCGCCGGTACGGCCGGCCGGGCGCGCTGGTGCTGGTGCTCGTCCGCCGGGACGGCCGGCTGGCCGGCGCCGCGGCCCTGCGCCGCCGCGGGGCCCTGGGCGGTCTGACGAACCTCGGCGGCGGGCTGGCCGACTTCACCGACGTGCTGCTCGACGACGACTGCCGCGGCCGGGCCGCCGCCGAACTGGCCGCCGCCCTGCCGTTGCGCCGCCCCTGGCACAGCCTGGAACTGCGCGAGGTGCACCCGGAGGCCGCCGTCCAGCAGGTGCTCGCCCACCACCGCGGCACCACCCGGCGCTACCGGGACTCGCTCTGCCAGCACCTGCCCGCGCTGCCCGTCGAGGAGTTGCTCAAGCGGCTGCCCGGAAAGACCGCCCAGCGCAGCCGGGTCAAGCTGCGGAAGATCGCCGCCTCCGGGGTGCAGGTGGACACCGCGCCGCCGGAGGAGGTGCCGCAGGCGGTGGCCGACCTGCTGCGGCTGCACTTCCTGCAGTGGCAGGAGCGCGGGGTCACCGCCGAGCACCGCACCGGGCGGTTCGCGGCGCACCTGGCCGAGTCGACGGCCTCGATGGCGGCCCGCGGCCGGGCCGCCGTGCACCGGTTCCGGCTGGACGGCGAGCTGGTCGCGGTGAACCTGGTGGTGCTCTGCCCGTCCTTCGGCGGCCTCTACCTGTACGGCGCCCATCCGCGGCTGCGCGAGCGGCTGGACATCGCCGGGCTGCTCTTCGGGGCGGCGCTGGACGAGGTCCGGGCGGCGGGCATCCCGGTGCTCAGCCTGCTGCGCGGCCAGGAGCCGTACAAGCAGCGGTGGCGCCCGGACGCCCTGCGCAACGAGCGGCTGGTGGTGGGCCCGCCGGGCCCGGCCCCGGCGGCGGCCCTGCTCGCCCTGCGGGTGCTGGCCCGGCAGGCGGCGGTGACCGTGCTGACCGCCCGGCTGCCGCGGCTGAAGGAGGCGCTAGCGGCGCGCCGGCGCGCGTGAGGAGACGCCGCCCGGCGCCCCCTTGGAGCCGGACATCAGCTGCCGGAAGACCGCGGCCGACCGCGGGTTGCGGTCGCAGCCCCAGAAGCCGTGCGGGCAGTAGTCGGTGACGGTCTGGTAGGCGGTGTCGTGGGTGCGCATCCACTCGATCATGCGCCGCACGTACTCGGGGTTGTCGCCGTTGCGGAACAGCCCCCACTCCGGGTACGAGACCGGCTTGCCGCGCCGGGCGGCGAACTCGACCTGGTCCTGCAGCCCGTAGGGCTCGGTGACCATCTCCTCGAAGGAGGCGCCGGCCGGCATGTCGTAGGCGTCCATGCCGATGATGTCGACCACGTCGTCGCCCGGGTAGCAGCGCGTCCAGGGGATCGCGTCGAGCCCGCGGGTGGGGGTGAAGTCGAAGCGGAAGTGCTGGCCGGGCACCGAGCGCATCACGGTGACGATCCGGCGCCAGTACGCCTTCCAGGCCGCCGGGTCGGGGCGGCAGCGGGAGCTGTAGGTGGTGCCGTTCATCTCCCAGCCGAGCGTGAGCACGGTGTCGCCGCCGCCGAACGCGACGAGCTTGCGGGCCAGTTTGAGGAAGTGCTGGTCGAACTCGCCCTTGGTGCCGCGGGCGAGCAGCGCGGCGACCTGCCCGTCGCTCAGGTTGCCCTCGTTGGGCACCAGCATCGGCACGCCGAGCACCAGGGTGCGGGCCGGGTCGCGCAGCCGCCACTGCGACCACAGGCCCAGCACCTGGTTCTCGCCCTCGACGTCGGCCCAGCCGTTGCCCGCCAGGTAGGTGTGGCCGACCTGCAGGTCGGCGTTGCGCAGCCAGGTGGACAGCTTGGCGATCTGCGGGATGTAGGTGTCCCAGGAGCCGACGAAGGCGCCGAACGGCACCTCGTGCGGGGGCCGCAGCACGGCGGGCTTCGGGGCGGCCCCGCGCCGGCCGTCCTCCGCGGTGTCGGCGGAGAAGACGTCGTGCCGCGGGGTCTGGCTGAGCGGCGTGCCCGAGGGCACGCTCGCGGTGGTCAGCAGCAGCAGCGCACTGGCGGCCAGCGCGAGACGGCCGAATCGCATGGGGCACTCCGGGAGCGGTGCGGGGGCGGGTGCTGCTCGTCCGACAGTAATCCCACAGGGCGTCAGAAATATCTCATATCACCCGAAAGTGGTGGTTCGCACGGACGCCCGCCGAGTCCCCGCCGGGCGCCACGCACAGTGATCATTTCGGTGCGGCCTGTACCACCTGTGTAACAGTCGCCCCGCCGGGCGGGCGCCCCCGGCGGCCGGGCGGCCCGCGCGCGGCGCCGCCGAGCCGCAGGTCGAGGGTGCCGCACCGGGGCCGCCGTGACCCTGCGCACATCCGTGGGACGCCCCGAATTCCGGCTGACGTACAGGCGTGCGGCAGGTACGCTCCGCCCGTGTCCTGGAAGCCGCTGCGAAGCCTGACCCGCCGTTCCGTGCTGCCCGCGCTCGCCGCGCTGCTGGTGCTCGGCGCGGGAGCCGCCGCGCACGCCAACCGTCCGGTGCCGTTCGGCGACCGGGTCGCGGAGCCGGGCGTCGCGGACGCCAGCCCGGTCGGCGCGCAGGTCCTGGACGCGGGCGCGCTGGAGCTGAAGGTCGGCCCCGGCCTGGAGGCGTACGACCGCGCGACCGGCGACCACCTGTGGTCCTACCGCCGCGAGGACGCCACCGCCCTGCACCTCGCCATGGCCGGCGAGAGCGCGGTCGTCGTCTGGGACGACGGACTGGTCACCTCGGTCCGCCCGAGCGACCACCAGGTGCGCTGGCACCGCGCGGTGCCGGGCCTGGCCGACTGGCTGCGCGCGGACGGCGAGCCCGGCGCCGCCGACCGCAGCGAGGAGCAGAAGCAGGCCGTCGCGGTCCGCCGGGCCGCCGCCGCGCTGCAGACGGCCCTGGAGGACGAGCCCTGGGTGGCCGTCGTCACGCCCTCGCTCACCATGGGATTCCGCGACCGCGACGGCGACCTGCGCTACAACTCCCGCCCGCCGCAGGGCTGCTCGTATGACCCGCTGCGCGCGGTGCACACCGACAACGCCGTCCTGGTGCCGCGCACCTGCGTCACCGGACCGAACACCGGCAAGCTGCTGCCCGGCGGCATCAACGGCTTCCGGCTGGCCGGCCGCGGCTGGCAGCTCAACGCCGGGCCGGAGGTCGTGCTCAAGCGCCTGGACGCCCACCGGGTGACGGTCGAGGACGGCCCGATCCTCGGCACCAAGGTCTTCGACACCCGGCGCGGCGCCCCGGAGACGGTCTGCACCAGCCCGCAGCTGCCGTTCGCGGCGGTCTCCCCGCAGGAGGGCTGCCCGGCGGGCTGAGCGGCGGTCCGGCCGGGCTGCGCCCGGCACAGCCCAGGGGGAATCCCGGCCGCCCGGTAGACTGGGCCGTATGGCTGTGTTCCTCGGGCATTAGGCGCCGGTCGGCGAGCATTCGAAGGCCCGCCGCCGCCCCGCCCTTCCGCCTGCATTCCGCCCGGCCGCCGGGCCCCGCCCCCGTCCCTGGAGAGACCCAGCCATGATTTCCGCGAACGCCCTGGAGCTGCGCGCCGGCGCCCGCGTCCTCATCGAGTCCGCGTCCTTCCGGATCGCCCCCGGCGACCGGATCGGCCTGGTCGGCCGCAACGGCGCCGGCAAGACCACCATGACCAAGGTGCTGGCCGGCGAGGGCCTGCCGGCGGGCGGCACGGTCACCCGCACCGGCGAGGTCGGCTACCTGCCGCAGGACCCGCGGACGGGCGACCTCGACGTCCTCGCCAAGGACCGCATCCTCTCCGCCCGCGGCCTGGACACCGTGCTCCGCAAGATGCGCGAGAACGAGGACCGGATGGCGAACGGCCAGGGCGCCACCCGGGAACGCGCGATGAAGAAGTACGCCAACCTGGAGACCGAGTTCCTCACCAAGGGCGGCTACGCGGCCGAGGCCGAGGCGGCGACCATCGCGGCCGCGCTGGGCCTGCCGGACCGCATCCTCAACCAGCCGTTGCACACCCTCTCCGGCGGTCAGCGCCGCCGTGTGGAGCTGGCCCGGATCCTCTTCTCGGACGCCGACATCCTGCTGCTCGACGAGCCGACCAACCACCTCGACGCCGACTCGATCGCCTGGCTGCGGGACTTCCTGAAGACCTACAAGGGCGGCTTCATCGTCATCTCGCACGACGTCGACCTGGTCGAGACGGTCGTCAACAAGGTCTTCTACCTGGACGCCAACCGCGCCGCGATCGACATCTACAACATGGGCTGGAAGCAGTACCAGCAGCAGCGCGAGGACGACGAGAAGCGCCGCAAGCGCGAGCGCGCCAACGCCGAGAAGAAGGCCGCCACCCTCAACGCGCAGGCCGACAAGATGCGCGCCAAGGCGACCAAGACCGTCGCCGCGCAGAACATGGCCCGCCGCGCCGAGAAGCTGCTCTCCGGCCTGGAGCAGGCGCGGGTCTCCGACAAGGTCGCCAAGCTGCGCTTCCCCGACCCGGCGCCGTGCGGCAAGACCCCGATGACCGCCTCCGGTCTGTCGAAGTCCTACGGCTCGCTGGAGATCTTCACCGACGTCGACCTGGCCATCGACCGCGGCTCCAAGGTGGTCGTGCTGGGCCTCAACGGCGCGGGCAAGACCACCCTGCTGCGGATGCTGGCGGGCGTCGAGAAGCCGGACACCGGCGAGGTGATCCCCGGGCACGGCCTGAAGATCGGCTACTACGCCCAGGAGCACGAGACCCTGGACCCGGACCGCACGGTGCTGGAGAACATGCGCTCCTCCGCGCCGGACACCGACCTGGTGCAGATCCGCAAGATCCTCGGCTCCTTCCTGTTCTCCGGCGACGACGTCGACAAGCCGGCCGGCGTGCTCTCCGGCGGTGAGAAGACCCGGCTCGCGCTGGCCACCCTGGTCGTCTCCAGCGCCAACGTGCTGCTGCTCGACGAGCCCACCAACAACCTGGACCCGGCCAGCCGTGAGGAGATCCTCGGCGCGCTGCGCTCCTTCACCGGTGCGGTCGTGCTGGTCACCCACGACGAGGGCGCGGTCGACGCGCTCCAGCCGGAGCGGATCATCCTGCTGCCGGACGGCGTCGAGGACCTCTGGAGCCCGGCGTACGCGGACCTCGTCTCGCTCGCCTGAGAGCAGGCCCGAGTGCCGGCCCGAATACCGCCCGAGTGCCGACTCCCGGCGCCGAGTAGACACCGGATCAGCCGATCATCGTAGAAATCCCGGTCCGACGAAGATCGCGGGAATGCGTCTTCCGGTGAATGCGTTGACGACGGCCCCGCTGCGATTCCGCGGCGGGGTCGTCCGTTCTGATCAGCCGATTCTCGCCCGGCGGCCGACGCCCGCGGGGGCGCGTGCACCCAGGGTGAGCGCCCTTGTGCACTGCGGGTACCACCGGCAGACTGCGCTTTCCCGGGACAGACCTTGTCGAATGGGTGGCCAGGAGACTGGCTATGGGTGATCATGGGAATCTGACCGAGCACAGCTACGAGGAGGCACGGGTGGCCGAGACTCTGAAAAAGGGCAGCCGGGTAACAGGTGCCGCGCGTGAGAAGCTCGCGGCCGATCTCAAGAAGAAGTACGACTCCGGGGCGAGCATTCGTGCGCTCGCGGAGGAGACGGGTCGCTCCTACGGCTTCGTGCACCGCATGCTCAGCGAGTCCGGGGTGAATCTCCGGGGCCGCGGCGGTGCGACGCGCGGCAAGAGCAAGGTGACTGCTGCAGCGGGTTCCTGACGGTTCATCAGACAAGACGGTTCCGTGCCGGACGGTCGGGGAGTGCCCCCGGTCCGGTCGCGGACGAGGAGTGATCCGGTGGTGGAGCAGCCGAGCCGGATCGGTCCCCGTGCGGTTGCCGGCGGCGCCCGAGGCGCGGCCGGCACGTGCGGACGGAGCGGCGGCCGGGTCTCCCGGGCCGCCGTTCGTCGTTTCCGGCGCGGCCCTGTTCGGTCGCCCCGGCTTTTGTTACTCTCCAGTAGCTCTACTGTCCCCCGCTGGAGGTAACCCCCCATGACCGCTCCCGCCGTCGGTACCGACCCCCAGGACTGGGCGCAGGTCGGCGTCCGCCTCGACGTCGAGGGCGAACTGGCGCTGGTCACGCTCTGCAACCCCGCGCGCCGCAACGCGCAGAGCCCGGCGATGTGGCGGGCGCTCGCCTCGGTCGGCCGCACCCTGCCCGGCACCGTCCGCGTGGTGGTGCTCCGCGCCGAGGGCGTCTCCTTCTCGGCCGGCCTCGACCGTCAGATGTTCACCCCGGAGGGCATCCCCGGCGAGCACTCCTTCCTCAAGCTCGCCGCCGGCAGCGACGAGGAGACGAGCGCCGCCATCGCCGAGTACCAGGAGGCCTTCACCTGGTGGCGCCGCCCGGACGTGGTCACCGTCGCCGCCGTCCAGGGCCACGCGGTCGGCGCCGGCTTCCAGCTGGCGCTCGGCTGCGACCTGCGGGTGGTCGCCGAGGACGTCCAGTTCTCCATGAAGGAGACCTCGCTCGGCCTCGTCCCGGACCTCGGCGGCACCAAGCCGCTCACCGACCTCGTCGGGTACGGCCGGGCGCTGGAGATCTGTGCGACCGGCCGCTGGGTCGGCGCCGAGGAGTCCGTGGCGATCGGCCTGGCCAACCTGGCCGTCCCGGCGGAGCAGCTGGAGGGCGCCGCCCGCGACCTTGCCGCCGCACTGCTCGCCGCGCCGCGCAACGCCGTCATCGAGACCAAGGCCCTGCTGCAGGGCGCCGGCGGCCGCTCGTACGACGAGCAGCGCAGCGCCGAGCGGGCCGCCCAGCACCGCCGGATGCGGGACCTCGCCGGCATCGGCGACTGACCGCAGCCGCCCCGCGGGCCCGGACCGCCACCCGGCGGTCCGGGCCCTCGGCGTTCCCCGGTCGGCGCCCGCTGCCCGGGCCGTCCCGTTCCGCTCCCGACGCGCGGCCCGTGCGGCGAAATGTCAGAGTTGGGCTGATTTGCGATATAGCTGGAGACGACACAGGAGACCCCGCCATGCCGCAGACCCCCACCCCCGCCGACCTGCAGAAGGGCCACACCGGGCCCGAGGAGACCACGCTCGCGTCCGAGCGCGGCCGCACCGCGCTCGCCGTCGGCGTGATCGAGAAGATCGCCGGGATGGCCGCCCGGGAGATCTCCGGGATCCATGCCCTCGGCTCCGGCTTCACCCGGACCTTCGGTGCCGTCCGCGACCGCGTCCCGGGCTCGAAGTCCGGCGCGGGCCGCGGCGTCAAGGCCGAGGTCGGCGAGAAGCAGGCCGCCATCGACATCGCCCTGGTCGTCGAGTACGGGGTGGTGATCCCGCTGCTGGCGGCCGAGGTCCGGGCGAACGTCATCGACGCCGTCGAGCGGATGACCGGCCTGGAGGTCGTCGAGGTCAACATCGCCGTCAACGACGTGCACCTGCCGGACGAGCCGGACGAGGAGGAGCCGGAGCCGGTCGGCCGCGTCCAGTAACACCCGCGGAGCACCACCCCAGCAGCACGCAGCACCGGGCAGCACCGTCTGCCGCCGGACACGAGGAGGAGCGGATGAACCTGGCGCTGGTCGGCCTGGTGGCCGGAATGGCCCTGGGCTTCGCCGGGTACTTCGGCGGTTTCGCCGCCTTCCTGCTGGTCGCCGTCCTCGGGGCGGTCGGCTTCGTCCTCGGGCGGCTGCTGGAGGGCGACATCGACCTCGGCGACCTGGGCGACCTCATCCGCGGCCGGGAGCGCCGGCGGTGACCGCCGCCGCAGCGATCCCCCCGGCCCGCCGCGGACGGCTCAAGGTCGCCGACCGGGTCTACGCCCGGCTCGCCGAACAGGCCGTCCGGCAGGCCCTCGCCGAGATCTGGGCGGCCCGCACGGCCCGCGGCAAACCGCCGCGGGCCACCGTGCTGGTGGTCGGCGGCAAGGCCAGGGTCACCCTCCACCTCGACCTGCCCTACCCGGCCGACCTCGCCGGCCTCTCCCACCTCTGCCGGGACGCCGCCGCCGGCCGGGTCGCCGAACTCACCGGCACCCCCGTCACCGAGGTCGCGCTGCTGGTCGAGCGCCTCGTCCCGGAGACGACCCGGTGAGCGCACCGCCGACCCCGCCCCGGCCGGAGGAATCCGAACCGGACAGGCCCGCGCCGTACGCCGCCGAGCCGACCGCGATCGCCCCGGAACAGCTCATCGGCGCCGGTGTCGCGCTGCCCGAACGCATCGGCCTGGAAGCCGAGTTGGCGCACCCCGAGGCCGAACCCGGCGGCGGCCCCGAGGAGTGGGGCCCGACCGTCCCGTACGAGCGCCCGCACCGGCCGCGGTCGGCGCGGACGGCCGCCACCGCGCTGGTCGTGACCTGCCTGCTGGTGCTCGGCGGGGCCGCGCTGTACGACGCGATCTCCGAGGGCACCGGACACGCCGCCCGGCAGTGGCGGGCCGACCTCGCGCAGGAGACCGCGACCCGCCACCTCGACGACCCCTGGGTGCTCGGCATCGCCGGCGGCGCCGTGGCGGTCGGTCTGCTGCTCTGCTGGCTGGCCTTCGCCCCCGGGCTGCGCCGCTGGCTCCCGCTGCTCCGACCGGGCGCCGCGATCGACCGCGCCGGGGTGGCCGCGCTGCTCTCCGCCCGGGCCACCGGGATCGAGGGCGTCGAGCGGTGCACGGTGAAGGCGCGCCGCCACCGGGCCGTCGCCACCGTCACCGGCAGCGCCGAACCGATCGCCGTGGAACGGGAGTTGAACGAGGAGCTGGCCGCGGTGCCGCTGCTCGGCCCGTACCGGCTGGACCTGCGGATCCAGCCCGTCCGCCCGGCCCGGCCGGACGACCGGCGGCACGGCCACCGCCGGCTCGCCCAGGAGGCACCCCGATGAGCATGTCCGCGGTGAACCGGACGATCCTCGCGGTCATCGGGATCGCCCTGCTGCTCGGCGGCCTGCTGGTGCTGGCCGGCGGACTCGACCTGTACGGCAGGCTGAACGCCACGATGCCGGACGGCTGGCCGTTCACCTCGCCGCACCAGCCGGTGCTCAGCGCCGCCACCCGCGCCGACTGGTCCGACCAGGCCTGGTTCTGGCCGGTGGTCATCGCCGTCCCGGCCGTGGTGGTCGTCGGCGCCCTCGGCTGGCTCTACGCCCAACTGCACCGGGCCGGCTCCAGCACCGTCACCGTGCCCGTCCCCGGCGGGGAGGGTGTGGCGCTGCGGATGCGCAAGCGCGCCCTGCAGGACGCGGTGGAGACCGAGGTGATCGACCTGCCGCGGGTCGACAAGGTGACCGTCCGGGCGAGCGGCGCCTCGCACCGGCTGCTGCTGCGGTCCACCGTGCGGCTGGAGCCGGGCGCCGACACCGCCCGCCTGGTGCGGACCCTCGACGACGGGCCGTTGGAGAACGCCCGCACGAGCCTCGGACTCGCCGAACTCCCGTGCCGCCTCAGGCTCACGGCGTCGGTCCGGCGCCGCAGCGCCGGACCGAAGGCCCGCCGGGTGGTCTGAACACCCGTACCGGCGAGCCGACGTGAGCGTCCGTCAGAGTCCGCGCAGGGCACCGCCGTCGACCGGCACCATCACGCCCGTCAGATAGGAGGCGGCCGGGGAGAGCAGGAAGGCCGCGACCTTGCCGAACTCCTCCGGGGTGCCGTAGCGGCCGAGCGGGATCGCCGCGCTCGCCCGCGCGCGGGCCGCCGACGCGTCGCCGCTCAGGGCGTCCAGCTCGCGCACCCGGTCGGTGTCGATCCGGGCCGGCATCAGGCCGACGACCCGGATGCCGCGCGGGCCGAGCTCGTCGGCCAGCGACTTCGCGGCCATCGCCAGACCGGGCCGGAGCCCGTTGGAGATGCCGAGGCCGGAGATCGGCTCACGGACGGAACCGGACAGCACGAAGCCGATCACGCCGCCCTCCGCCAGCTCCGCCGCAGCCGTCCGGGCGATCCGCAGCGCACCGAGGAAGACCGACTCGAAGGCGCCCCGCCAGGCCTCGTCCTCCGCCCGGAGCACCGGGCCGGCGGTCGGCCCGCCGACGCTGATCAGCACGCCGTCGAAACGGCCGAAGCGCTCGCGCGCGGCCTCGACCAGGAGGCCCGCGGTGGCGGGATCCCCGTTGTCGGCGACCACGCCGTGCGCGTGCTCCGGCCCGCCCAGCTCCTTCACGGCCGCGGCCACCGATTCCTCGTGCCGGCCGCTGACCACCACCCGGGCGCCGTCGGCGACCAGTTCACGCGCGGAGGCCAGGCCCAGGCCGCGGGTGGCACCGGTCAGTACGTACACCTTCTGCTGAAGTCCGAGATCCATGCACCCATCCTCCCCGGTCCGGGCCCGGGGCGTCGATCGGGTCTCCCCCCGCGGCGCCGGGTTGACGCGGGGGGAGAACTTAGGGAAACCTAACCTCGCTTTCGCCCTCCCCCCCCCCACCCCCACGGAGCACCACCATGCCTGAGTCCGACGAGCTCGCCCCGCTGTCCGGGACAGTCGCCCGTTGCCTCCTGGTGTCGGTCGGGCTCTGCGTGCTCTGGGCGGGCAGCGCCTGGACGGCCGGCCACGTGCGGACCGACGCCTCGCTGCACACCGTCGCCCTCTTCGTGCACCTGGTGGCGCTGGTCGTCGGCTTCGGCGCCGTGCTCGCCGTGGACTACATGGGCGCCCTGTGGCTGCTCGGCCGCCGCACCCTCGCCCAGGCCGTGGAGTCCACCGGCCCGCTGCACGTACCCGTCTGGGCCGGTCTGGCCGGCCTCACCGCCAGCGGCATCCTGCTGGAGCCGCAGCTCGACTCCCCGCTGACCCGGGTCAAGCTGCTCCTGGTGCTGCTGATCGCACTGAACGGGGTGCACGCCACGGCCCTGACCAAGCGACTGGAGGCCGCGGGCCCGGGTCGCCCCAAGCGGCGGCTGCTGGTGCGCGGCGCCCTCTCCGCCCTGGTCTCCCAGCTCGGCTGGTGGGGCGCCCTCGCCATCGGCTTCTGGAACACCCGGCACTGACGCACGAGGGCAGGTGCACCTGCCCGAAGGCAGCCCCCCGGCGCCCCTGGTGTGCTGTCCCGCGCCCCCGGTGGTCTACGCGGGGGCGAGCTCCCCGGCCGAGGCCGCCGCGGCGGCCTCCTCGGCGCGTTCCTTGGCCTCGCGGCGGGCCAGGATCACCAGGCCGACCGGGAGCAGGCCGGCGAACAGCCACCACTGCACGGCGTACGCCATGTGCGGGCCGATGTCCGAGTGGTTCGGCTCGGCCAGCAGCACCGGGGAGCTGCCGACGGCCGGGGTGGCGGAGGCCAGCTCCAGGTAGCCGCCGAGCACCGTGGCGCCGGTGGCCTTGGCCTGCTGCCCGCTGTTGATCAGCTTGTACTGGCGCTCCGGCAGGCCGCCGCGGTCGCGGATGCCGCTGCTGGCGGTGGTCTCGTCGGCCCGCAGCCGGCCGGTCACGGTCACCGGCCCGGCCGGCGGCGCCGGCACCGCGGGGTAGCTGGCGGCGTCCGTGCCGGAGTCCACCCAGCCCCGGTTGACCAGCACCGAGCCGCGGCCGTCGGCGAGCTTCAGCGGCGTGACGACGAAGTACCCGATGCTGCTGCCGTCCGGTTCGGTGCGCCCGCGGATCACGAACTCGTGCGCGGTGTCGTAGGTGCCGGTGGCCGTCACGGTGCGCCAGGTCAGGTCGCCGGGCACGGCGAAGCCGGGGGAGGACAGCGAGTCGAAGGCGACCGGCGCCGCCTTCAGGCTGCGGCCGATCAGCTCGTTGCGGGCGACCCGGGCCTCGTGCCGGTGCAGCTGCCAGAACCCCAGACGGATCATCACGGGGATCAGCAGCAGCACGGTCAGCGCGATGACCGCCCAGCGCCGGGACAGCAGAAATCGGTACACACCCGGCACGCTACGCCCTACTGATCCGCGGGCCGGACACCGGGGTGGGGTGCGACCTCCCGCAGCAGCTGGAGGAAGGCGTCCTCGCCGACCACCGGCGTGCCGTGCTCGCGGGCCTTGCGGGCCTTGCCGCTCCAGCTGCCCGGCTCGTTGGTGACGAGCAGGCTGGTGAGCCGGCTCACCGAGGTCGCGATGTGCAGGCCGGCCTCGATCGCGCGGTCCTCCAGCAGTTCCCGCTCGGTGGCGGTGTCGCCGGTGATCGCCACCCGCATGCCCTGGACCAGCGGGGAGCCGTCCTGCCAGCGGCCCGGGTTCGGGTACGGGCAGGCCGGGCGCTTGCGGCTCGGGCGGTAGGACGACGACCAGGACGTGCCGCGGGCCGGCGCGGGGGAGTCCTCGCCGAGGTCGGTGACGGCCACGCAGGCGGTCAGCGGCAGCGGCACCCCGAACTCCCGGGCCAGCTGCAGGCTGGGCCGGAACGCCTCGGCGAGCACCCGGGCGTCGTCCAGCGCGTTGTGCGCCTGCCGCTGCTGCACCCCGAAGTGCGCGACGAGCGAGGACAGCTTGCCGTTGGGCAGCGGCAGGCCCAGGTCGCGGGAGAGCACCATGGTGCACAGCCGCTGCTCCACCGGGACGTGCAGCCCGGCCCGGGCGAACTCGCGGGCGATCATGTTCCAGTCGAAGAGCGCGTTGTGCGCGACCATGATCCGCCCGCGCAGCCGCTCGGCCAGCTCCTCGGCGATCTCGGGGAAGGTCGGCGCGTCGGCCAGCATCTCGGCGGTCAGGCCGTGGATCCACACCGGCCCGGGGTCGCGCTCCGGGTTGACCAGCGTGTACCAGTGCCCCGTCACCTCGCCCTGCGCGTCCAGCTGGTAGACGCCCGCCGAGACGACCCGGTCGGTGCGGCCGAGCCCGGTGGTCTCGACGTCGACGACGGCGAAGCCGGTGCCGGCCTCGGCGGCGGGGCGGGGCGCCGGGAGGGCCGCGGGGGCCGCCAGGCCGTCCCACGGGGACTGGATCGCATGCATGGTGCACCACTCTAAGGCCGACCGGCGTCAGGGCCGGGCCGATCGGCGGCGGGCGGTGGCCCGGGGCCGCCCGGAATAGAGTGGTCGTCGGAGCGGTCGTACATCCTCGCGACCCTCTCCGGTCGTCAGCACCCCGACGTACCACCCCCCACCCGTAAGGAAGCTCCATGCGCGCCACCGTGATCCACGGACCCAACGACATCCGGATCGAGGAGGTGCCGGACCCGGTCGTGCAGCGGCCGACCGACGCCGTGGTGCGGGTGGTGAACGCCTGCATCTGCGGCAGCGACCTGTGGGCGTACCGGGGTGTGGCGTCCCGGGTGGCCGGCCAGCGGATCGGCCACGAGTTCCTCGGCATCGTCGAGGAGGTCGGTTCCGACGTGACCGGATTCACGCGCGGCGACTTCGTCGTCGCCCCGTTCGTCTGGTCCGACGGCACCTGCGACCACTGCCGCGAGGGCCTGCACACCTCCTGCCCGCAGGGCGGCTTCTGGGGCGAGGTCGGCTCCGACGGCGGCCAGGGCGAGGCCGTCCGCGTCCCGTTCGCCGACGGCACCCTGGTCAAGCTGCCGAAGGAGGCGGCCGGCGAGGAGAAGCTGCTGCCGGGCCTACTCGCCCTCTCCGACGTGATGAGCACCGGCCACCACGCCGCGGTCGCCGCGAACGTCCGGCCGGGCGCGACCGTCGCCGTGGTCGGCGACGGCGCCGTCGGCCTGTGCGGCGTGCTCGCCGCGCACCGCCTCGGCGCCGGCCGGATCATCGCGTTGGGCCGGCACGAGCAGCGCACCGCGATCGCCCGCAGCTTCGGCGCCACCGACGTCGTCGCCGAGCGCGGCGAGGCCGCGATCGAGGCGGTCAAGGAGCTGACCGGCGGTCAGGGTGCGCACGCGGTGCTGGAGGCCGTCGGCACCGAGGAGTCGATGCGCACCGCGATCTCGATCGCCCGGGACGGCGGCGCGGTCGGCTACGTCGGCGTGCCGCACGGCGGCAGCGCCGGTGTGGACATCGCCCAGATGTTCGGCCGCAACGTGACGCTGGCCGGCGGTGTCGCCCCGGCCCGCGCGTACATCCCCGAGCTGCTGCCGGACGTGCTGTCCGGCGCGATCGACCCCGGCCTGGTCTTCGACCGCACCGTCGGCCTCGACGGGGTGCCGGACGGCTACCGCGCCATGCACGACCGCGAGGCGCTGAAGGTCCGCATCACCTTCTGACCCGCAGTCACACCCTCTGCGCCCCCGGGGCGGTGCCGCACGCGCGGCACCGCCCCGGGCGGTTTGCGCGGACGGTTTTCGGCCAGATCGGGGACAGCCCGCGGCCGATCGTGCGCGGACGCTGTCGCGGGCCGCGCGGGTGGATCTAGCATGCAGCCGCACCGTGCCTGTGATGCCCCTCACACCCCAGTGATCCACCCGCGCACCCGCCGACGTCAGGAGACACCGCGTGGACACTCCGCCGGCCGCCGAGGCCGCCGCCGCAGACGTGCAACGGATCGAGGAGGGCGAGGAGTTCCGCGGCCTCAGGTCCGCCTTCCGGAGCTTCGCCTTCCCGGTCACCATCGGCTTCATCCTCTGGTACCTGCTGTACGTGCTGCTGTCGAGCTACGCCCCGGCGTTCATGGCGACCAAGGTCGTCGGCCACGTCAACACCGCCCTGGTGCTCGGCCTGCTGCAGTTCGCCTCCACCTTCGCCATCGCCGCCTGGTACGCCCGCTACGCGGACCGCCGCCTCGACCCGCCCGCCGAGGCGATCCGCGAGAGCCACGCGCCCGCCGCCGTCCACGCCCCCCGGGAGGCCGCCGAATGATCCAGCTGGCCAGCGCCGCGAGCGACCACCGCGGCCTCACCATGACCCTGTTCGGCCTGTTCGTGGCCGCCACCCTCGGCATCACGATCTGGGCCGGCCGGCAGACCAAGGACGCCGCCGACTTCTACGCCGGCGGCCGTGGCTTCACCGGCTTCCAGAACGGCCTCGCCATCTCCGGCGACTACATGTCCGCCGCGTCCTTCCTCGGCATCGCCGGCGCCATCGCGCTCTTCGGCTACGACGGCTTCCTCTACTCGATCGGCTTCCTGGTGGCCTGGCTGGTCGCCCTGCTGCTGGTCGCCGAACCGCTGCGCAACTCCGGCCGCTACACCATGGCCGACGTGCTGGCCTTCCGGATGCGGCAGCGCCCGGTGCGCACCGCCGCCGGCGTCTCCACCATCGTGGTGTCGATCTTCTACCTGCTGGCCCAGATGGTCGGCGCCGGCTCGCTGGTCGCCCTGCTGCTCGGGGTCAGCGGCGAGGGCGCCAAGCGCTGGACGATCGTCGCGGTCGGCGCCCTGATGGTGATCTACGTCGCGATCGGCGGCATGAAGGGCACCACCTGGGTGCAGATCGTCAAGGCGGTGCTGCTGATCGCCGGCACCGCGCTGATGACCGTCCTGGTGCTCGCCAAGTACCACTTCAACCTCTCCAGCCTGCTCGGCGCCGCCTCCGAGGCCAGCGGCAAGGGCGCCGCCTTCCTCGAACCCGGCCTGAAGTACGGCACCACCGGCACCACCAAGCTGGACTTCCTCAGCCTCGGCCTCGCCCTGGTGCTGGGCACCGCCGGCCTGCCGCACATCCTGGTGCGCTTCTACACCGTGCCCACCGCGAAGGCCGCCCGGAAGTCCGTGCTCTGGGCGATCGGCATCATCGGCGGCTTCTACCTGATGACCCTGGCCCTCGGCTTCGGCGCGGCCGCCCTGGTCGGCCCGAAGGCCATCAAGGCGTCCAACGCGGCCGGCAACACCGCCGCCCCGCTGCTCGCCCAGGAACTCGGCGGCGGCGCCGGCTCCACCGGCGGCGCCATCCTGCTGGCGGTGATCTCGGCGGTCGCCTTCGCCACCATCCTCGCCGTGGTCGCCGGACTCACCCTGGCCTCCTCGGCCTCCTTCGCCCACGACCTGTGGGCCAACGTGATCCGCCGCGGCAAGGCCTCGGAGAAGGAGGAGGTCCGCTCGGCGAAGCTGGCCGCGGTGGCGATCGGCGCGATCGCCATCCTGCTGTCGATCTTCGCGGACAAGCTGAACGCCGCCGCCCTGGTCGCCCTGGCCTTCGCGGTCGCGGCCTCCGCCAACCTGCCGACCCTGCTCTACTCGCTCTTCTGGAAGCGGTTCAACACCACCGGCGCCGTCAGCTCGGTCTACGCGGGCCTGATCACCTCGGTCACCCTGGTGATCTTCTCCACGGTGGTCTCCGGCGGCAAGAACTCGCTCTTCCCGCACAGCGACTTCCACTGGTTCCCGCTGGAGAACCCCGGCCTGGTCTCCATCCCGGTCGGCTTCCTGGCCGGCTGGATCGGCACCCTGCTCTCCAAGGAGACCGCCGACCCGGCGAAGTACGCTGAACTGGAGGTCCGCTCGCTCACCGGGCTCGGCGCCCACTGACCGGAGCCCACTGACCGGACGTACCCCGGACGGGTACCGCCCCGGTCGATAAGCTGGCCCGGCCCGCCCGCAACGGCGGCCGGGCCCGCGGGTTTTGAGCCCACGCACTCAGGAAGGGGGCCGCGATGCTGCTCGACACCTTCGGCCGGCAGGCCGTGGATCTGCGCGTGTCCCTCACCGACCGCTGCAACCTGCGGTGCACCTACTGCATGCCCGAGGAGGGCCTGCAGTGGCTGGCCAAGCCGTCCCTGCTCACCGACGAGGAGATCGTCCGGCTGGTCGGCATCGCGGTGCGCGACCTCGGCGTCCGCGAGGTCCGCTTCACCGGCGGCGAGCCGCTGCTGCGGCCCGGCCTGGTCGGCATCGTCGCCGCCTGCGCCGAACTGGAGCCCCGGCCCGAGCTCTCCCTCACCACCAACGGCATCGGCCTCGCCCGCACCGCAGCCGCCCTCAAGCAGGCCGGACTGGACCGGGTGAACGTCTCGCTCGACACCCTCGACGAGGACACCTTCCACACCCTCACCCGGCGCCGCCGCCACCACGACGTGCTCGACGGCCTGGCCGCCGCCGAGGCCGCCGGGCTCAGCCCGGTCAAGCTCAACGCCGTCCTGATGCGCGGCGTCAACGACCACGAGGCCGCCGACCTGCTCTCCTGGTGCATCGAGCACGGCTACGAACTGCGGTTCATCGAGCAGATGCCGCTCGACGCCCAGCACGGCTGGGACCGCTCGCAGATGGTCACGGCCGAGGAGATCCTCGCCCTGCTGCAGGACCGCTTCGACCTCACCCCGGAGCCGAGTGCGGCCCGCGGCGCGGCACCCGCCGAGCGCTGGCTGGTGGACGGCGGCCCCGCGCGGGTCGGCGTGATCGCCTCGGTGACCCGGCCGTTCTGCCGGGCCTGCGACCGCACCCGGCTCACCGCGGACGGGCAGGTCCGCAACTGCCTCTTCGCCACGGACGAGACGGACCTGCGGGAGGCGATGCGGTCGGGCGCCTCGGACGCGGAGATCGGCGAACTCTGGCGGAAGGCCATGTGGGGCAAGAAGGCCGGCGCCGGCATCGACGCCCCCACCTTCCACCAGCCCGACCGCCCGATGTCCGCCATCGGCGGCTGAAGCCGCTCAGGGGCGCGGGTGCCCCCACGCGCCCCTGACCTGGCCACCCGTGTGCCTCGGGCAGGAGCCCGCTACCCCTCGAAGTCCTCGAGGGGGAGGACTTCCTTCAGGAAGCCCCGGACGCCGAGGAACTGCGAGAGGTGCTCGCGGTGGTCGTCGCAGGCCAGCCAGGTCTTCCGGCGGTCGGGGGTGTGCAGCTTGGGGTTGTTCCAGACCAGCACCCACCGGGCGTCCTCGCGGCAGCCCTTCGCCGAGCAGACCGGCGGGCCGTCGGGGCCGGCGGAGGCGTCCGCGGTGCCGAAGAGGCCGAGCGAGGGGGTGTCCATGGTGGGCCGTCCTGGGGGGAGCTGCCGGAGCTGTCACGGCCAGTCTCGCACCCCGGGAAAGCGCTCCCGCACGCGGGCATGACGACGCCGGGCAGCCACGGGGGGAGCCGCCCGGCGTCGGTCTGTCGCTCCGACGGGGGATGCGGAGCGCGTACGCAGTATGTCACGCCACAACCCCCGCGTGGCTAGGCCTTTCATGATTAATCTGAGCCTCTGTTGAGGGTTCTGCCGGGCGAATGCCGACAGAACCGGACGGATCGGTCGACCCGTCCGTACGCGGCTCAGTCGGCGGCGGGGGAGTCCGTGCCGTCCCGGTCGGCGCGCGGGTCCGCGTCGGTGTTCGGGGCGGGGCGTCCGCCGCCGCCCGTCCCGCCGGGGCCGAGCATCAGCGGGGTCTCCGGCGGCACCGCGAAGGTGCTCGGGAGGCCCGGGGCGCGCTCGCGGCCGGCGTTGGCGATCACCACCGCGAAGTACGGCAGCAGCACGCCGCCGGCCAGGGCGATGAACGCCAGGACCCGCTGGACGTCCCAGAGCACGACGGCCAGCAGCACGCAGAGCGTGCGGACCAGCATCGAGATCACGTACCGCCGCTGGCGGCCCCGCACGTCCTCCGTGAGGCCGGTCCGGGCCCCGGTGATCCGGAAGACCTGCCCGTTGCCGGAGCTCTTCGCCATCGCCTACCGCCTTCGTCCGTCACCGCGCCCCCGTGGGTGCAGCCAATTCACGGTACGCCGTGTCGGCCGTCACGGGGGCTCCGGGGCTCAGGCTTTCCGCAGGTACGCGGGCGGGACGGCGTCGGTCAGCCAGACGCCGTTGGCGCTGACCCGGAAGACGTGGCCGTCGCGGGCCATCGCGGCGGCGTCCACCAGCAGGACGACCGGCCGGCCGTGCCGGGAGCCGACCCGGGTGGCCGTCTCGGTGTCGGCGGAGAGGTGCACGTCCCGGCGGGCCATCGGGCGCAGCCCCTCGTGGAAGATCGCGTCCAGGACCCGCCCGGTGGTGCCGTGGTACAGCACCGCGGGCGGGTCGCTGGGCGGCAGGCCGAGGTCGACGTCGACCGTGTGGCCCTGGCTGGCGCGGATGGAGAGGCCGTCCTCGGAGAAGGCGAACCGGCGCTTGTTGTTCGTCTCCACGACGTGGTCCAGCTCGGCCCGGCTGACCGCCCGGCCGTGCCGGGCCAGCGCCGCGAGCAGGGCGTCCACCCCCACCCAGCCGGCCCCGTCCAGGGTGATGCCGACCGAGCCGGGGTCGTGCCGCAGGATGCGGGACAGCCGCTTGGAGACTCTGACCGTCTGCTTCTCGTCCATCGTTCCGGGAACCTCTCCCCCCGTGCCGGGCTCCGCTAGGAGGCCTGGCTGACCGAACTCATGTTGAAGTCGGCCACCCGGACCGGCGGCATCGCCGCCCGGGTGAACCAGTCGCCCCACTCGCGGGGCAGGCAGCGCTCGGTGCGTCCGACCTCGGTGATCCGTCCGAGGATGTCGACCGGCGACTCGTTGAACCGGAAGTTGTTGACCGCGCCGACCACTTCGCCGTCCTCCACCAGGTACACGCCGTCCCGGGTGAGGCCGGTGAGCAGCAGTGTCGCCGGGTCGACCTCGCGGATGTACCAGAGGCAGGTGAGCAGCAGGCCACGCTCGGTGCGGGCGATCATCTCCTCCAGGGTGGGCGCGGACGACTGCTCCGCGGTCTCCAGGACGAGGTTGTCCACCGGCGGGTGCAGCGGCAGGCCGGTCAGGCCGGCCGAGTGCCGGGTGGTGAGCAGGTTGGCCAGCTCGCCGTCGCGGATCCAGTCGGTGGCGGTGAGCGGGTGGCCGTTGTCGAAGACCGAGTCGTTGTCGCCCGAGGAGTGGGTGAGGACGAACGGCGCGGCCTCCAGGCCCGGCTCGGCCGGGTCGGAGCGCAGGGTCAGCGGCAGCGGGCTGAGCCGCTCGCCGACCCGGGTGCCGCCGCCCGCCTTGGAGAAGACGGTGCGGCCCTCGGCGGCGTCACGTCCGCCGGAGGACCAGCTGAGGTAGACCAGCAGGTCGGCGACGGCGGAGGGCGGCAGCAGCGTCTCGTAGCGGCCGGCCGGCAGGTCGATCCGCTTGCGGCCCCAGCCGAGCCGCCGGGTGAGCCCGGTGTGCAGCTCGGTGACGTCGACGTCGGTGAAGTCGCGGGTGGCCGCGCCCGCCCAGGCGGAGCCGGCGAGGTCGGCGGTCTTGGCGTTCAGCTCGACGGTGCCGGTCGGCTGGTCGTGCCGCAGCCGCAGGCCGGTGGAGGTGCCGAGGTAGCTGCTGGTCACCTCGTGCCGGGCGAAGCCGTACAGCAGCTCGCCGTTCTTGCGGGCCCGGGCGAAGGCCTCGCCGAGGGCCGGGGCGAAGGCCGCGAACACCTCGGCGGAGGTCTCGGCGGGCGGTGCGGTGAAGTCGGCCGAGGCCGGGCGGGACGGGATCAGCGGCTGGGCGTCCTCGGCGGGCCCGGCGTCGCGGGCGGCGGCCTCGGCGGCGCGGACCAGCGACTCGACCTCGTCGAGGGTGACGGCCTCGCGGGAGACCACGCCGGACGCGGTGCCCTCGGCGCCGTCCACGGTGGCGATCACGGTGAGCCGGCGGCCGCGGGTGACGCCGTTGGTGGTGAGGCCGTTGCCGGCCCAGCGGAGGTTGGCGGTGGAGTCCTCGTCGGCGATGACGACGCAGCCGTCCGCGCGGGACAGCTCCAGGGCGCGCTCGACCAGCTCGTGGGGCTTGACGGCGTTCATCAGTGACCGGCCTCCTGCTGGGTGTTGAGCACGTTGACGTTGCGGAACAGCGCGGACGGGCAGCCGTGGCTGACCGCCGCGACCTGGCCCGGCTGGGCCTTGCCGCAGTTGAAGGCGCCGCCGAGCACGTACGTCTGCGGGCCGCCGACGGCGCTCATCGAGCCCCAGAAGTCGGTGGTGGTCGCCTGGTAGGCGAAGTCCTTGACCTGCCCGGCGAGGCGGCCGTTCTTGATCGCGTAGGCGCGCTGGCCGGTGAACTGGAAGTTGTAGCGCTGCATGTCGATCGACCAGGAGCGGTCGCCGACGATGTACAGCCCGTTCTCCACCTGGGAGATCAGCCCGTCCGTGGCGGGGCCGCCGGCGGCGGGCTGCAGCGAGACGTTCGCCATCCGCTGCACCGGGACGTGCGCGGGGGAGTCGGCGAAGGCACAGCCGTTGGAACGGCCGAGGCCCTTGAGTCGGGCCATCGCCCGGTCCAGCTGGTAGCCGACCAGGACGCCGTCCTTGACGAGGTCCCAGGACTGCGTGGCGACGCCCTCGTCGTCGTAGCCGGTGGTGGCGAGGCCGTGCTCGGCGGTGCGGTCGCCGGTGACGTGCATCAGCTCGGAGCCGTACTTCAGGGTGCCGAGCTTGTCGAAGGTGGCGAAGGAGGTGCCCGCGTACGCGGCCTCGTAACCGAGGGCGCGGTCCAGCTCGGTGGCGTGGCCGATCGACTCGTGGATGGTCAGCCACAGGTTGGACGGGTCGATCACCAGGTCGTAGCGGCCGGCCTCGACGCTCGGCGCCTTCATCTTCTCGGCCAGCAGACCGGGCAGCTCGGCGAGTTCGGCGTCCCAGTCCCAGCCGGTGCCGCGCAGGTACTCGAAGCCGCGGCCGGCCGGCGGGGCGAGGGTGCGCATCGAGTCGAAGGCGCCGGTGCGCTCGTCGACCGAGGTGGCCTCCAGCGAGGGGTGCAGCCGGATCCGCTGCTGGGTGGTGACGGTGCCCGCGGTGTCCGCGTAGAACTTGTTCTCCTGCACCGTCAGCAGGGCCGCGGACACGTGCGACACGCCCTCGGCGGCCAGCAGGCGGTTGCTCCACTCGGCGAGCAGGGCGGTCTTCTCCGCGTCCGGCACCTCGAAGGGGTTGACGTCGTAGGCGGAGACCCAGACCGCGTCGGCGTGCACCGGCTCGTCGGCGAGCTCCACCACGTCCTCGGAGCCGGCGGCACGGCTGATCCCGCCGGAGAGCCGGGCCACCGCCACCGCCTGCTCGGCGACCCGGGCCGCCGCGTCGGTGGTGAGGTCGACCCCGGCGGCGAAGCCCCAGGCCCCGTCGAACAGGACGCGGACGGCGAAGCCGAGCTGCACCGAGTCCGAGGTGCCCGAGGGGCGGGCGTCGCGCAGCCGCCAGGAAGCGCTGCGGACCCGCTCCAGGCGGAAGTCGGCGTGGCCGGCGCCGAGTTCGCGGGCCCGGCTGAGGGCGGCGTCGGCGAGGGCGTGCAAGGGGTAGCCGAGGAACAGCGGGTCGACGGTGCGGCTTGTGGGCGGCATCGGGCTCCCTGGGTCGGACGGTCGGTGGCGGCGGGCGCCCCCGGGCAGGGGAACCCGCATCGCATCATGGACCGCCGAACACACCCGGGGCCAGCGAATTCACCCGAAACCGCGCGCGTCGCCCGCCGCACCACCCGTACCGACGGACCGTCAGGCGACCGTCTCCCACCAGCCGTCCAGCTCCTGCGGCTGGTCGACGTCGACCCGCTCGCCCGGCCGCGGCACGACCAGCGGTACGGCCTGCGCCTTGGCCTCCACCAGCAGCCGCTCGATCGGCTCCGCCCACGGGTGCAGCCCCAGGTTGAAGGTGCACCAGTGCACCGGCACCAGCAGCCCGGCCTGCAGCTCCCGGTGGGCGCGGACGGCGTCCTCCGGCGTCATGTGGATGTCGGCCCACGCCTCGTCGTACGCGCCGATCTGCACCAGCGCCGCGTCGAACGGGCCGTGCTGCTCGCCGATCCGCGCGTAGCCCTCGAAGTAGCCGGAGTCGCCGGTGTAGTACACCTTGCGGTTCGGCCCGGCGATCACCCAGGAGCCCCACAGCGTGGTGTTGCGGGTGGTGCCGCGGCCGGAGAAGTGGTGCGCCGAGGTCAGGGTGAGGGTGAGCGAGCCCAGGGTGCAGGTCTCGTCCCAGTCGAGCTCGATGATCCGGTGCTCCGGCACGCCCCACCGGCGCAGGTGGCTGCCGATGCCCAGCGGCACCAGGAACGGCGCCGACTGCAGCGTGACCAGCCGCTTCACGGTCGCCATGTCGAGGTGGTCGTAGTGGTCGTGCGAGATCAGCACCGCGTCCACCGGCGGCAGCTCGGAGAGCGCGGCCGGCACGGGGTGCAGCCGCTTCGGGCCGACGTGCGCGGACGGGGAGCAGCGGTCGCTCCAGATCGGGTCGAGCAGCACCCGGCTGCCCTCGATCTCCACCAGCACGGAGGCGTGCCCGTACCAGACCACCTCCACCCCCTCGGCGGGCCGCTCGCCGTGCTGCGGGCGCACCGTCGGCACCGGCAGTGCGGGGGTGCGGCCCTCGCGGTCGAACAGCATCCGGCGGACCGTCTCGGCACCGGGCGTGGACGCGCGTGCCAGCTCGGAGGGGGCGTTGTGGAACACGCCGTCCCGGTACTGCGGGGAGCGGCGGATCCGCTCCTCGCGCTCGCCGTCCGGCCGTCCGCCGAACGCCGCCGGCAGATCGCGCAGCGCCCACGCCGCGCCGCCCGCCGCGGCGGCCAGCGCGGTCAGGGCCAGCAGGCGGCCGCGCCGCCCGGTCGAACCGGTGGGCCGTACCTCGGTCATCCGTGCTCCCGCTCTCTCGTCACCGACCGTGTGCCGGGCCTCGCTGATGGTGCGGCCCGCGACCGGGACGCCCAGAGGGCAACGGGTACGGCCCGCCCGGTTGTTCCCGTCCAAGTCGGACGCGTTGTCGGGATGCGACAGTTCCCGCCGGACGGACCTGTGGGAGGTCGATTCGCCGCAGGATCACCGGGACCGATAGCGTCACAGTGCGTACGCGTCACGGCGTACCGCTGCGGCCCGGCGGCCAACCGGCCGCCGCTCGACGGGCCGCCGCCAACTACGGAGAGAGGTGGATCGTTGAGCCGCTCGGTTCTCGTCACCGGAGGCAACCGGGGCATCGGCCTCGCGATCGCCAAGGCCTTCGCCGAAGCCGGCGACAAGGTCGCCATCACCAGCCGTTCGGGCGAGGTCCCGGCCGAGCTGGCCGCGCACGAGGTCCTCGCCGTCAAGTGCGACATCACCGACGCGGCCCAGGTCGACGCGGCCTTCGCCGAGATCGAGGAGAAGCAGGGCGCCGTCGAGGTGCTGGTGGCCAACGCCGGCATCACCAAGGACACCCTGCTGCTGCGCATGTCCGAGGACGACTTCAGCTCCGTCATCGAGACCAACCTCACCGGCACCTTCCGGGTGGTCAAGCGCGCCGCGACCAAGATGCTCCGCGCCCGCAAGGGCCGCGTGGTGCTGATCTCGTCCGTGGTGGGCCTGCTCGGCTCGCCCGGCCAGGCCAACTACGCCGCCTCCAAGGCCGGCCTGGTGGGCTTCGCGCGCTCCCTCGCCCGTGAGCTCGGCTCCCGCAACATCACGATCAACGTGGTCGCGCCCGGCTTCGTCGACACCGACATGACGGCCGTGCTCAGCGAGGACCGCCGCAAGGAGATCGTCGCCGGCGTGCCGCTCGGCCGTTACGCCGCGCCCGCCGAGGTCGCCGCCGCGGTCCGCTTCCTCTCCTCCGACGAGGCCGCATACATCACCGGAGCCGTCATTCCCGTCGACGGCGGATTGGGCATGGGTCACTGAACCATGAGTGGAATCCTTGAGGGCAAGCGCATCCTGATCACCGGTGTGCTGATGGAGTCGTCCATCGCCTTCCACACCGCGAAGCTGGCCCAGGAGCAGGGCGCGGAGATCATCCTCACCGCCTTCCCCCGGCCGAGCCTCACCGAGCGCATCGCCAAGAAGCTGCCGAAGCCGGTGAAGGTCCTGGAGCTGGACGTCTCCAGCGAGGAGCAGCTGGCCGGCATCGCCGACCAGGTCCGCGAGTACCTGCCGACGCTCGACGGCATCGTCCACTCGATCGGCTTCGCCCCGCAGGACGCGCTCGGCGGCAACTTCCTCAACACCCCGTGGGAGTCCGTCGCCACCGCCATGCAGGTCTCCGCCTTCTCGCTGAAGTCGCTGACCATGGCGCTGCTGCCGCTCATGCAGGACGGCGGCTCGGTGGTCGGCCTGACCTTCGACGCGCAGTTCGCCTGGCCGAAGTACGACTGGATGGGCCCGGCCAAGGCCGCGCTGGAGGCGACCAACCGGTACCTCGCCCGCGACCTCGGCGAGCGCAACATCCGCTGCAACCTGATCTCGGCGGGCCCGATCGGCTCGATGGCCGCCAAGTCCATCCCGGGCTTCGGCGAGCTGGCCGACACCTGGAACCAGCGCTCGCCGCTCAAGTGGGACCTCTCGGACCCGGAGCCGGCCGGCCGCGGCGTCGTCGCCCTGCTCTCCGACTGGTTCCCGAAGACCACCGGCGAGATCGTCCACGTCGACGGCGGCCTGCACGCCATCGGCGCCTGACGGCGCACACCCCGTACGAAGGGTGAACCCGTAGGGGCGCGGGGCTGACCTGCGCAGGGGTGAACCACTAGGGGCGCGGAGAACCGCGCGAATCGGAAGACGGCCGGGCTCGGCTTCTCCCGTCGCGCGCGGTTCTCCCCCAGCCTTCGGCCGGGAGGTACCCCCCCCGCGCCCCTGCTTCGTGGCCGGAGCAGCGCGTCGGGCTCGCCACTCCCGCCCTGCGCGGTTCTCCCCCGGCCTTCGCCGGGAGGTACCCCACGCGCCCCCGGTGGTGCCGCCCCTATTCGTTCGGGGCGGCCTCGCTGCCGCAGGCGCCGATGGCGCGGCCGGCCTCGGCGGAGGCCCGCTGGGCGTCGCCGCCGCGGACGGCGTCGAGGATGCCGTCGTGGCCGACGTACCGTTCGGCGATCAGCTCGGGGCCGACGTCGTGCCGCAGGTGCGCCCGCATGACCTCCCCGAGGTCCGCGTAGACCGCGGCGAGCACCTCGTTGTGGGCGGCCGCGACCACCGCGGAGTGGAAGGCCGCGTCGGCCTGCACGAAGTCCTCCGGGTCGCCGGAGTGCCAGGCCCGCTCGCGGCGGTCGAGCGCCGAGCCGAGCAGTTCGAGGTCCCGGTCGGTGCGCCGGGAGGCGGCCAGTCCGGCGGCGGACATCTCCAGGGTGGCGCGCAGTTCCGCGACCTGGGACTGGTCGGCGTCCGCGAAGCGGCGGTGCATGACGCCGGCGAGTTCGCTGGTGGCCAGCACGTACGTCCCCGAGCCCTGCCGGATGTCGAGCAGGCCGTTGTGGGCGAGCGCCTTCACCGCCTCGCGGACGGTGTTGCGGGCGACGCCGAGCTGCTCGACGAGGGCGGCCTCGGTGGGGATGCGGGAGCCGACCGGCCATTCGCCCGAGGTGATCTGGGTCCGCAGCTGCGCGATGACCTGATCGGACAGCGGGGTTCGGCGGGTGCTGGACAGCGCCATGGCTCGGACTCCTCCTCCTCTTCCTCGCTCCCCCGGGGGAGGAGCCTCAGACCTTAGCCGTTTCGGGACGTTCTGGCGCGAGCATTCATCCCATCATTCTATGATGGGCGCTATGTCGACCGCAGCGGACTCCGCCACCCACCGCCGCGCCGAGCCCGTCCCGGCCGCGCCCGCGCCCTCCCGCGCCCGTCTCCAGACCGTCCTCCTCGCCGTCGGCATCGCGCTGGCCGCCGTCAACCTGCGCCCCGTGGTCACCAGCCTCGGCCCGCTGCTCGACGACGTCCGGGCCGACCTCGGCATGAGCGCCGGCGTCGCCGGCCTGCTCACGGCGGTGCCCTCGCTCTGCTTCGCGCTGTTCGGCCTGGCCGCGCCCGCGCTCGCCCGCCGGATCGGCCCGATCGCGGTGGTCGCGGCCGGCATGGGCGCGATCACCCTCGGCGTGCTGGCCCGCTCCTACGCCGGCGGCACCACCGTCTTCCTGCTGCTGACCGCCGTGGCCCTGGCCGGCGTCGCGGTCTCCAACGTGCTGCTCCCGGTGGTCGTGAAGCGCTGGTTCCCGCACCGGGTCGGCCCGATGATCGGCCTCTACTCGATGGCCCTGTCGGTCGGCACCTCGCTGGCCGCCGCCGCCACCGTGCCGCTGACCGCGGAGATGGGCGGCAGCTGGCGGGCCGGCCTCGGGATCTGGTCGCTGCTCGCCGCCGCGGCGCTGGTGCTGTGGGCGGTCGTCGCCCTGCTGCGCCGCGACCGCTCCGGCGGCGGGCGGCCGGCGGCGGGGGAGGGGCGGACGGCCGCGGAGCCGTCCGGGCCGATCGTCCGCAGCCGGACGGCGTGGGCGCTCGCCGTCTTCCTCGGCCTGCAGGCCACCAGCGCCTACGCCACGATGGGCTGGCTGCCGAAGATCTACCAGGACGCCGGGGTCTCGGACGGCGCCTCCGGCGTGCTGCTGGCCGTGGTCATGGCGGTGAGCGTGCCGGCCTCGTTCGTGCTGCCGAGCCTCGCCGCCCGGCGCGGCGACCAGCAGCTGTTCGTCGTGGTGCTCGGAATCTGCGGCATCGCCGGCTACACGGGCCTGGCGTTCGCCGCGGGCACCGCCTCCTGGCTGTGGGCCTGCCTGGTCGGCCTGTCGATGTGCGCCTTCCCGCTGGCCCTCACCATGATCGGCCTGCGGGCGCGGACCCCGGGCGGGGTGGCGCGGCTGTCGGCGTTCTCGCAGTGCGTCGGCTACCTGATCTCCATCCCCGGGCCGATCGCGGTCGGCGCGGTCTACCAGGCCACCGGCAGCTGGTACCTGCCGCTCGGCCTGCTCGCCGCCCTGCTGGTGCCGCAGATGGTGTTCGGCGCGCTGGCCGGCCGGCCCCGGCACATCGAGGACGAACTGCCCCGCGTTCCCGCCACGGCCTGACCCCGGTTTCCGGACGGAACCGTCGGAATGCGACACTCTGCGCATGCCAGTTCTCGAACCCGAGCCGCAGGACGGCCAGAAGAAGCTGCTCCAGCTGATGGGCGTGATCGCCGGGGTGGTCGTGCTCGTCGCCGTGATCGCCATGGTCGCCGCCCGCCTGGGCTGACGGGGTCCGCACACCGCCCCCACTCCTGCGGGTGGCGACCGCGCGGACCCCGCGCCCGGGAGCGCATTTTCTGCAAAGCTCTAGGGGTATGAGCGCCGACACACCCCGAAGGATCATCGTTCTCCGTCATGCCAAGGCCGACTGGCCGAACCAGGTGGCCGACCACGAGCGGCCGCTGGCCGACCGCGGGCGGCACCAGGCGCCGGAGGCGGGCCGCTGGCTGGCCGATTCCGGCATCAACCCCGACTACGTGCTCTGCTCCACCGCGCTGCGCACCAGGGAGACCTGGAAGCTGGCGGCGCACGAACTGCCCAAGCGCCCGCGCCGCACGGTCTACGAGGACCGGGTGTACGAGGCCAGCCCGGGCGAGATCATCGCGGTGCTCCAGGAGACCCCGGACGAGTTCGCCGACCTGATCCTGGTCGGCCACAACCCGGGCGTGCTCGGCCTCACCCAGGTCCTCGCCGGCGACGAGGGCGACGTGGACGCGCTCAACCGGCTGAGGCTCAGCAGCTTCCCGACCGCCGCGATCGCCGTCCTCAGCTTCGCCGGCCCCTGGAAGTCGGTCGAGCCCGGGGTCGCCAAGCTGGACTCGTACCACACCCCGCAGGACTGAGACCCGGGACGGCCGGTACGTGAAGGGTGGCCGGGGCCTACGCCCGAGCCACCCTCCGTGCTGGTGCGGTGCCGCCGCCGGATCAGTCGGTGACGCTGCCGTCCAGGGCGTCCGCCGCTTCGACCTCGTCGCGGGTGATGCCCAGCAGGTAGAGCACGGTGTCCAGGAACGGCACGTTGACCGCGGTGTGCGCGGCCTCGCGGACCACCGGCTTCGCGTTGAACGCCACGCCCAGCCCGGCCGCGTTCAGCATGTCGAGGTCGTTGGCGCCGTCGCCGATCGCCACCGTCTGCGCCAGCGGCACCCCGGCCTGCTCGGCGAACCGGGCCAGCCAGCGGGCCTTGCCCGCGCGGTCCACGATCTCGCCGGTGACCCGGCCGGTGAACCTGCCGTCCGCGACCTCCAGGGTGTTGGCGGCGGCGTAGTCCAGCCCCAGCTGCTCGACCAGGTGGTCGGTGACCTGGGTGAACCCGCCGGAGACGATCGCCACCTGGTACCCGAGCCGCTTCAGGGTGCGGATCAGCGTGCGGGCGCCCGGAGTCAGCCGCACCTCGGCGCGGACCTTCTCCACCACGGCGGCGTCCAGCCCGGCCAGCAGCGAGACGCGGGCCCGCAGCGACTCCGCGAAGTCCAGCTCGCCGCGCATCGCGGCCGCCGTCACCTCGGCGACCTCCGCCTCGCAGCCGGCGTGCGCGGCGAAGAGCTCGATCACCTCGTCCTGGATCAGCGTGGAGTCGACGTCCATGACCACCAGGCGCTTGGCCCGCCGGTGCAGGCCGGCGCCGACCACCGCGATGTCCACGCCGAGCGCCGAGGCCTCCGGCGCCAGCCGGGCCCGCAGCTGCTCGGTCGGCAGACCGGAGACGGCCAGCTCCACCGCGGTCACCGGGTACTTGGCCAGCCGGAACACCCGGTCGATGTTGCCGCCGGCCTCGCTCACCAGCCCGGCCAGCGCGGCCACCGCCGCGGCGGTCAGCGGGTGGCCGAGCACGGTGACGTGCGAGCGGCCCTCGCGGCGCGGCCGGTTGTCGCCGGTGCCGGAGATGATCTCGGCCTGCAGCTTGAGCTCCTCGGCCCAGCGGTGCACCGTCACGCGCAGCCCGCCCTCGGACGCCTGCCCGGAGGGCGGCGTGACCAGGGCGCACAGCGTTATCCGGCCACGGGTGACGACCTGCTCGATGTCGATCACGTCCACGCCGTACTCGGCGAGCGTGGCGAACAGGCCCGCGGTGATACCGGGGCGGTCCTTGCCGAACACCTTGACGAGCAGCGTCCGCTCGTCGTCGGTCCGTGGCTGCGGGGCGGGGCCGGGCTCGGCGGCCGGATCAGTCGCGTTCATGGTGCCTCCCACGCTACCCGCCCGGCGTGCGGCGCCACGCCCGGCGTCCGCACGCTGGGACGACGCGGCGGCCCCGATTTCGTTGCCGCCCGGTCACAAAGGCCGAGGTGACTTTCAGGTACGACCGCGGGGCTGGAATGATTCCCCCGTCAGATCAGGCGCACAACTCCCCACGTGGGGAGCAAATCGGGGGACCGAGAGAGCGGGGGCAGGCGGACGTGCCGCAACTCGTACTGGAGCTCAACGGGCAGCAGACCGTCCTGGAGCCGGGCCGCGCGTACACCATCGGACGGGACCCGGCCTCGGATTTCACGTTCGAGGACGCCAGGGTCTCCTGGCGGCACGCCACGATCGCCTTCGACGGGGCGGGCTGGCAGCTGCAGGACCACGGATCCACCAACGGCACCTACGCGGGCGGTGCCCGCACCCAGCACGTGCCGCTCCACCCCGGTGCGGTGGTCAACCTCGGCAACGCCGAGAACGGGCCCCGGCTCGCGTTCTCCGCGCCGGCCCAGGCGCCCGCGCCGCAGCCCGGCGTGCACGAGGCCGTGACCAGCCGGGCCGCACCGCCGCCGGCCGCTCACCAGGCCCCGGCCAACCAGGCACCGGCCCAGCAGCCCTGGGCGCAGCACCAGCAGCCGCCCGTCCACCAGCAGTGGGACACCCCGGCGCCGCAGCCGGTCGTGCCGCACCAGGGGCAGCAGCACGCCCCCGTTCCGCCGCAGCAGGGCCGGTCGCCGCTGCCGAACGGGCTCGGCAACCCGACCATGGTGCGCAACCTCACCGCCGGCATGCGCACCATCCGCATCGGCCGCGCCCTGGACAACGACATCGTCGTCTCCGACCTGCAGGTCTCCCGCCACCACGCGGAGCTGCGGCAGCTCGCCGACGGCCGCTGGGAGATCGTCGACCTCGGCAGCCACAACGGCATCTTCCTCAACGGCCAGCCGGTGCAGCGCCAGCTGATGGGCCCGCAGGACCGCCTGACGGTCGGCCACTCCAGCTTCGTCCTGGTCGGCGACCAGCTGCAGGAGTTCGTCGACACCGGCGCCGTCACCTTCTCCGCCCGCCACCTGACCGTCGAGGTCGAGTTCAAGGGCGGCAAGAAGGTCCTGCTCAACGACGTCTCCTTCTCCGTCCCGGAGAAGTCCCTGGTCGCCGTCATCGGCCCGTCCGGCTCCGGCAAGTCCACCCTGCTGCGCGCCCTGACCGGCTACCGCCCCGCCGACCGCGGCGAGGTGCTGTACGACAACCACAACCTGTACCAGCAGTTCGCCGAGCTCCGCTCGCGCATCGGCCTGGTGCCGCAGTCCGAGATCCTGCACAAGGAGCTCACCGTCCGCAGCGGCCTCAAGTACGCCGCCCGGCTGCGCTTCCCCGGCGACACCGAGGCCGCCGAGCGCGAGCGCCGGATCGACGAGGTGCTGTACGAGCTGCGCCTCGACAAGCGCGCCGACAACCGGATCACCGCCCTCTCCGGCGGCCAGCAGAAGCGCGTCTCGGTCGCCCTGGAGCTGCTCACCAAACCGTCCCTGATCTTCCTGGACGAGCCGACCTCCGGCCTCGACCCGGGCATGGACCGCGAGGTCATGCAGACCCTGCGGGGTCTGGCCGACGACGGCCGCACCGTCCTCGTCGTCACCCACTCGGTGGCCGAACTCGCGCTCTGCGACCGGCTGCTGGTGATGGCGCCGGGCGGCTCGGTGGCCTACTTCGGCCCGCCGTCCGAGGCCCTGCACTTCTTCGGCTACGAGACCTGGGCCGACGTCTTCCAGGCCTTCGAGAACTACCCCGACCACGACTGGGCCGGCCGCTACAAGGGCTCCGTCCACTACCGGCAGTACTCCGCCGACGTGGACGCCCCCGTGCAGCACGCCACCCCGAGCGTGCCGCTGGCCCAGGTCCGCCCGCCGAAGCCGCAGAGCTGGGGCTCCCAGCTGTGGACGCTGATCAGCCGCTACCTCGCGGTGATCGGCTCCGACAAGGGCTTCATGCTGCTTTCCCTGGTGCTGCCGCTGGTCCTCGGCGGGGTCTCGGTGCTGATCCCCGACCACTGCGGACTGGCGGCCTGCCCCGCCTCCGGACGCAACGACATCGCCAAGATGATCCTGCTGGTGGTGGCCTTCGGCGCCTGCCTCTCCGGCTCGGCGAACTCCGTCCGAGAACTGATCAAGGAACGGGCGATCTACGAACGGGAACGGGCCACCGGCCTCTCCCGCTCCGCCTACCTGGTCTCCAAGATCGTCGTGCTCGGCCTGGTCAGCTTCGTCCAGGGCGGCGTCATCTCCGCGATCGCCTTCAAGACCCGCGACCTGCCCGCCGAGGGCCTGCTGCTGAAGAGCATGCCCGCCGCCGAGATGGCGATCGGCGTGATCCTGCTGAGCTTCACCTCGATGCTGGTCGGCCTGACCATCTCGGCGCTCGTGAAGACCGCCGAGAAGACCATGCCGCTGCTGGTCATGTTCGCCATCGTGCAGATGGTCTTCACCGGCGCCATCTTCCAGGTCTTCGACAAGCCCGGCCTGGAGCAGTTCGCCTGGCTGATGCCCGGCCGCTGGGGCCTCGCCGCCACCGGCAACACCCTCGACCTGGCCCACAGCTCCGCCGTCACCTACAACACCGACGTCCGCCCGCCCACGCCGGTCGTCGACCCGCTGTGGGACCACACCGTCGGCCACCTCTTCCTCAACTGGTTCGCCCTGATCGCCATCTCCGTCGGCCTCGCCTTCCTCATCCAGCGCTTCCTGCGCCGCCACGAGCCCGAGGTCATGCAGAAGGGCTGACACCCCGCACCGCACACGACGGGCGGCACCCCCGGCACCGGGGGCGCCGCCCGTCGGCGTACCCGGGCCGGAGGCCCCGCCGTACGCCCCCGGACCTAGGCCGGTCGCCCCATGCCCCGGCCCCTCGCCCGGCGGTAGCGTGGGGGCATGCCGCCCGAGGAACCCGCCCCCGCCTGCGACCCCTGCCTGGGCGGGATCGAGGCGATCAGCACCGCCGTGCTCGCGATGAGCCGCCACCTGGAGGTCCGCGAGGTCCTCCGGCGGATCACCGCCTCCGCCCGCAGTCTGCTCGGCGCCGAGTACGCCGCCCTCGGCGTCCCCGACGACCACGGCGGCTTCGCCCAGTTCGTCGTCGACGGCGTCACCGACGAGCAGTGGCGCGCGATCGGCCCGCTGCCCCGCCAGCACGGCGTCCTCGCCGCGATGCTCCACGAGCTGACGCCCACCCGGCTCGCCGACGTCCGCACCGCGCCCGACTTCGGCGGCTGGCCCGCCGCCCACCCCGAGATGACCGACTTCCTCGGCATGCCGATCGTCGACGGCACCGAGATCCTCGGCGCCGTCTTCCTCGCCAACAAGCCCGGCGGCTTCACCGCCCACGACGAGGAACTGCTGCGGATCCTCGCCGCGCACGCCGCCCTCGCTCTCTCCAACGCCCGCCTCTACGAACGCAGCCGCGAACTCACCCTCGCCGGGGAACGCGCCCGCATCGCGCACGACCTGCACGACGCCGTCTCGCAGAAGCTCTTCTCGCTGCGCCTCACCGCCAAGGCCGCCGCCACCCTCGTCGACCGCGACCCGGCCCGGGCCCGCGCCGAACTCGCCGAGGTCGCCCGGCTCGCCGCCGAGGCCGCCGACGAACTGCGCGCCGTCGTCGTCGAACTGCGCCCCGCCGCGCTGGAGGAGGACGGCCTCACCGCCACCCTCGCCTCCCAGGTCCAGGTGCTCGACCGCGCGCACACCGCCGCCGTCAGCTTCAGCGCCCTGCACATGAAGGCGCTGCCCGCCGCCCAGGAGGCCGCCCTGCTGAGGGTCGCCCAGGAGGCCCTGCACAACGCACTGCGGCACTCCGGCGCCCGGACGGTCGACGTCACCCTCGCCGGTACCCCGGCCCGCGGCGCCGTCCTGCGGGTCGCCGACGACGGGCAGGGCTTCGACCCGGACTCCGTCCGGCGGGCCGGCCGCCACCTCGGCCTGGTCTCGATGCGGGACCGCGCCGCCGCGGTCGGCGGCACCCTCACGCTGGAGTCCGCCCCGGGCAAGGGGACGGTCGTGGAGATGGAGGTCCCCGGTGCCTGACAGCCGGTCGATGATCCGCGTGCTGCTGGTCGACGACCACCAGGTCGTCCGGCGCGGACTGCGCACCTTCCTGGAGGTCCAGGACGACATCGAGGTGGTCGGCGAGGCCGCGGACGGCGCCGAGGGCGCCGCCCTCGCCCAGCAGCTCGCCCCCGACGTCGTCCTGATGGACCTCAAGATGCCCGGCGTCGACGGCATCGAGGCCCTCAAGATCCTCCGCGACCAGGGCAACCGGGCCAAGGTCCTGATCGTCACCAGCTTCACCGAGCACCGCACCGTCGTGCCCGCCCTGCGGGCCGGCGCCGCCGGCTACGTCTACAAGGACGTCGACCCGGAGGCTCTCGCGGGCGCCATCCGCTCGGTGCACGCCGGACACGTGCTGCTCCAGCCCGAACTCGCCGAGGCACTGCTCTCCGACGACGGCCCGCGGCCCGCCCAGGGACGCGGCGGCACCCTCACCGACCGCGAGCGCGAGGTGCTCGGCCACATCGCGGACGGCCGCTCCAACCGCGAGATCGCCCGCGCGCTGCACCTCTCCGAGAAGACGGTGAAGACCCACGTCTCCAACATCCTCATGAAGCTCGACCTCGCCGACCGCACCCAGGCCGCCCTCTGGGCCGTCCGCAACGCCGAAGCCTGAGGCCGAGCACTCGCCGGGAGGTGCCCCCAGCGCCTCTGGTGGTTGGCCTACCGCGGTTCGTCGACGAGGGCGTTGTAGGCGGCGACCTGGGCGCGGCGGGCCGTGCGCTCCAGCGGGGCGAGGACCTCGCGGCGGGCCGCCATCTCCGAGGCGGAGACCGCCGCGCCGTGCCCGCCCGCGGCGATCGACAGCAGGGCCGACACCTGCCGGGCGGACTCCAGCACCCGTACGGCGCGGGCCGGGTACCCCGGCGCCAGTGGTTCGGAGTGCCCGCGCCGGCGGTACGACTCCAGTGCCTTCAGCGCCTCGGGCCCGGCGCCGGCGACGTCGAGGCGGGTGAGCAGCACGGTGGCCTGCCGCAGCCCGTCCGCGAGCTCGAACTCGGCCTCGTGCAGCGAGGGGACGTCCGCCGGCGGGGTGTCGTTGACCTCCGAGCAGCGCCACAGCACGGTCGCCGAGCGGTCCCCCTCCGGTCCGAAGACGCTGACTTCGGGCACCAGCCCGATCGGTACGCCGACCGCCAGGACGGCCTCCCCGGCGCCCATCGCCCCGGTGTTGAACGGGGCGGGCCCGGTCAGCCCCAGCGGGTGGCCGGCCGAGGGCAGCGCGAGCCGCAGCCCGCGGACGCCGAGGACGCGGAGCCGTCCGAGCGCCCAGGTGAGGCCGTGCAGCTCGCCGTCCGCGTCGCCGGGCAGGCCGGTGACCCGGTGGGACTCGTCGCCGCCGATGACGGCCGCGGCGGCGTCGTCGGGCGAGGCGGAGCCGGCGAGCAGGGCGTTGCCCCAGGCGGTGAGCCGGGCCGAGCGCGGCTCCTGGAAGGGATTGTCGGCAGGTGTGGCGAGCATCCCGCCAGCCTACGGACAACTCCGCCATCGGCGTGGCGTAGGTTTGGGCTGTGCTGCGCGCGGCGCATCCCGTCCCGCCCGCCGGACCGGCGGGAGTACGCTGCCCGCGCGCACCGACTGTCGAGACCACTGGACCGAACCCCGAGGCCCGATGCCGCCGGCCCTCGGACGGCCGACATCTGCATTGGGGAAGGCTAGGCATGAGTGACGTGCTGGAGCTCGTCGACGTTTCCGTGGTCCGGGAGGGTCGCGCGCTGATCGACCGGGTCTCCTGGGCGGTCGCCGAGGGCGAGCGCTGGGTGGTCCTGGGTCCGAACGGGGCGGGCAAGACGACGCTGCTGCAGGTCGCCTCCACGTACCTCTTCCCGACCTCCGGCACCACCGCGGTGCTCGGCGAGAAGCTCGGCTCGGTCGACGTCTTCGAGCTGCGGGCCCGGATCGGCCTGGCGAGCGCCGCGATGTTCGACAAGCTGCCCGGCGAGCAGACCGTGCTGCAGACGGTGCTGACCGCGGCCTGGGGTATGACGGCCACCTGGAACGAGCAGTACGACAGCAGCGACGAGGCCCGGGCGCTGGCCCTGCTGGACCGGCTCGGCATGGCCGGTTACACGACCCGCAAGTTCGGCACCCTCTCCGAGGGCGAGCGCAAGCGCACCCTGATCGCCCGCGCGCTGATGACCGACCCCGAGCTGCTGCTGCTGGACGAGCCGGCCGCCGGCCTCGACCTCGGCGGCCGCGAGGACCTGGTGCGCCGCCTCGGCGCGCTCGCCCAGGACGAGTACGCGCCGTCGATGGTGATGGTCACCCACCACGTCGAGGAGATCGCCCCGGGCTTCACCCACGTGCTGATGATCCGTCAGGGCAAGGTGCTGGTCGCCGGTCCGATCGACACCGAGCTGACCGCCCGCAACCTGTCGCTCTGCTTCGGCCTGCCGCTGACCCTGGAGCGCCGCGGCGACCGCTGGTCCGCGCAGGGCCTGCCGATGGGCTGACCGCCCCGTCCGCGACGGCCGCCGGGCCGCGCACCCGCTCCGGCGGGCGCGCGGCCCGGCGGCCGTTCCGGTGTCCGCGGCGGCGCGGCCCGGCGGTGCTGAACCACTGAACTCCGCTGAACACCCGCCCCCCGTACGGGCGGCCGGTTTCCGCCTGTTCACCTGCGGGAAGCTAGGCGTCACAAGCATTCCCCTCCCTAGGATGGCGTCGTGGACAGCTGGATCTGGTGGCTCCTGGCCGCCGTCGGCCTCGGCATACCGCTGGTGATCACCGCGATGCCGGAGTTCGCCATGTTCGCGATCGGGGCGGGTGCCGCGGCGCTCACCGCGGCCCTCGGGGCCGGGGTGGTGCCGCAGTTCCTGGTGTTCGTCGCGGTGTCGGTCGCCCTCCTGGTGTTCGTCCGGCCGATCGCGTACCGCCAGTTGCAGAACGGCCCGGCGATCAAGACGGGCATCGAGGCGCTCGAGGGCGCCACCGCAGTCGTACAGGAGAAGGTCGACGGGGAGGGCGGCCGGATCAAGCTCAACGGCGAGATCTGGTCGGCCCGGGCACTCCACCCCGGCAGTGTCTACGAGCCGGGGCAGCAGGTCGACGTCGTCGAAATCCAGGGCGCCACCGCCCTGGTCGTCTAGGGGAGAATCGTGGAACCCGTCCTCATCGTGCTGGTCGTCCTGGTCGTGGTGGCCTTCATCGCGCTGATCAAGACGATCCAGGTGATCCCGCAGGCCAGCGCGGCGATCGTGGAGCGCTTCGGCCGCTACACCCGCACGCTGAGCGCGGGACTCAACATCGTGGTGCCGTTCATCGACACCATCCGCAACCGCATCGACCTCCGCGAGCAGGTCGTGCCGTTCCCGCCGCAGCCGGTCATCACCTCGGACAACCTGGTCGTCAACATCGACACCGTCATCTACTACCAGGTGACCGACCCGCGGGCCGCGACCTACGAGGTCGCCAGCTACATCCAGGCCATCGAGCAGCTCACCGTCACCACGCTGCGCAACATCATCGGCTCGATGGACCTCGAGTCCACCCTGACCTCCCGCGAGGTCATCAACGCGGGCCTGCGCGGCGTCCTCGACGAGGCCACCGGCCGCTGGGGCATCCGCGTCAACCGCGTCGAGCTGAAGGCGATCGAGCCGCCGACCTCCATCCAGGACTCGATGGAGAAGCAGATGCGTGCCGACCGCGACAAGCGCGCCGCGATCCTCACCGCCGAGGGCGCCCGGCAGGCCCAGATCCTGCGCGCCGAGGGCGAGAAGCAGGCCGCCGTCCTGCAGGCCGAGGGCGAGGCGCAGGCCGCGGTGCTGCGCGCCGACGGTGAGGCCGCCGCGATCCGCACCGTCTTCGAGGCCATCCACGAGGGCGACGCCGACCAGAAGCTGCTCGCCTACCAGTACCTGCAGACCCTGCCCGAGCTCGCCAAGGGCGACTCCAACAAGCTGTGGATCATCCCGAGCGAGGTCGGCGACGCGCTCAAGGGCCTCGGCGGTGCCTTCACCGGCCTGACCGGGGGCAACGGCGCCGGCCCGGCCGCCGCGGCCGCCCCGCGCCCGGTGGACACCGAGACCAAGCACATCGGCCGCCCCCGGGTCGAGACCACCCGCGAGTACCCGCGGATCGACCCCGAGTGAGCCGGCGGTAAGGCCCCGGCAGACCCCTCCGGGCTGCGCCGCCCGTACCGGGCCGGCGCAGGCCGGCTCCGCATGTCGCACCCGGGCATGTCACACCCGTACGGGCTGCGTCGTCTCCCTGGCATGAGAATCGCCATCGTCGGAGGAACGGGGACGCTGGGAAGCCACGTCACCGAGGAACTGCGCGCCCGCGGCCACGAGGTCCGGGTGCTGAGCCGCCGCTCGCCCGAGCACCCGGTCGACCTGACCACCGGGGCCGGACTGGCCGCCGCCCTGGCCGGCTGCGAGGTCGTGGTCGACGCCGCCAACAGCCGCTCGGCGAAGGGCGCCGAACGCACCCTGGTCGACGGCACCAGGCACCTGCTCGCCGCCGAACGCGCCGCCGGCGTCGGCCACCACGTCTGTGTCTCGATCGTCGGCTGCGACCGGGTGCCGGTCGGCTACTACGCGGTGAAGACCGCCCAGGAGCGGGCCGTCGCAGAGGGCCCGGTGCCGTGGACGGTCGTCCGGATCACCCAGTTCCACGAGCTGATCGGCGAGGCCTTCGCGGCGCTCGGCCGATGGCGCCTGCTGACCGTGCCGAAGGCCCGGCTGCAGACGATCGCCGCCGTCGACGCCGCCCGCGCCGTCGCGGACGTTGTCGAACGGCCCGCCCGCCTCGGCCGGACGGAGGCCGCCGGCCCGGAGACGGCCGACGCCCGCGAACTCGCCCGCACCTGGCGGGCCGTCACCGGCCGCCACGTCCTGCAACTGCCCCTGCCGCTGCCCGGTGCCCTCGGCCGGGCCCTGCGCGCCGGCGGCCTCACCACGGACCGGCCCGACACCCGCGGCACGACGACCTTCGCCGACTGGCTGGCGGGTGCCACCGCCGCCACCGCCACCGCACCCGACCGCACGCCCGCCCGGTGACCACCCGGCCCCGCGGGAGGGCGGGGAGTCCCCGCGGGGCCGGAGCGGTCCGGATCGTGGATCACCCCTGGCCCGGCCCTCCCTCCTCCGGCATGATCCTTAGTGACAGGAGCGAAGGAGGGAATCACGGATGTCGGTCTGGGAAGCGCTGGCGGTCCTGCTGGCCGGTGTGGGTGCGGGCACCATCAACACCGTCGTCGGCTCCGGCACGCTCATCACCTTCCCGGTGTTGCTCGCCCTCGGTCTGCCGCCCGTCACCGCCAACGTCTCCAACACCCTCGGCCTGGTGCCCGGCTCGATCAGCGGCGTCATCGGCTACCGCCGCGAACTCACCGGCCAGCGCCGCCGGCTGCTCCGCCTCGGCACCGCCTCCCTGATCGGCGGTCTCACCGGCGCCTACCTGCTCACCAAGCTCCCCAGCAAGGCCTTCGACGCCATCGTCCCCGCGCTGATCCTCTGCGCCCTCGTGCTGGTCGTGATCCAGCCGCGGGTCTCCCGCGCGGTGGCCGCCCGCCGCGGCCGCGGCGGAGGCAGCAGCAGCACCGAGGGCGGGCCGCTGCTCTTCGCCGGCGTCCTGCTCGCCGGCGTGTACGGCGGCTACTTCGGCGCCGCCCAGGGCGTCCTGCTGCTCGCCCTGATGGGCATGCTGCTCCAGGACGACATGCAGCGGATCAACGCCACCAAGAACGTCCTCGCCCTGATCGTCAACGGCGTCGCCGCGGTCTTCTTCCTCTTCGTCGCCCCGATCGACTGGACGGCCGTGCTGCTCATCGCCGCCGGATCGGTGGTCGGCGGCCAGATCGGCGCCAAGGTCGGCCGCCGCCTGCCCCCGCCCGTGCTGCGGACGGTCATCGTCGTCGTCGGCCTCGCCGCCGTCACCCGGCTGCTGCTCACCTGACACCCGTGTCGCCCGGCCCCGGCGGCCCCGCCTTCCTATGCTCCTTGTGACGCACCCCGCGGCCGGCGGCCCGCCCGCCGCGGGCCCGCCAGCGACCCACCGGGAGCACCCGTGAGCCGAACCCGGCTGACCGAGGACGAGATCACCACCGCCCTGGCCGCCCTGCCCGAGTGGCACCGCGAGGGCGAGGCGATCGTCCGCACCGCGGAGACCGCCAGCTTCATGACCGCGATCCGGGTCGTCGACACCGTCGCCGTCGCCGCCGAGGAACTCGACCACCACCCCGACATCGACATCCGCTGGCGCACCCTGCGCTTCGCCCTCTCCACCCACAGCGCGGGCGGCCTCACCGGCCTCGACACCACCCTCGCCGCCCGCATCGACGACGTGCTGCGCACCACGTCCTGAGGCCCGGTCAGCTCGCAGCGCACCCCGTTCCGGCGGGGTGCTCCGGCCGCCATGAGATGCTGGGCGCTTGCAGCAGCAGTCGGGACGGACGGATTTCATGGCTCAGGACCCTCCCCGGACGTACGACCAGGGGTACCCGCACGACGGCACCGGGCAGCAGCCCGCCGCCGGCCAGGACTACCAGCAGCAGCAGGGCTGGTACCAGCCGCAGACGGACCAGCCGGCGGACCAGTGGGCGGCCGCCCAGCAGCAGCCGTACCAGGCCGGGGCGGACCAGCAGGCCTGGCAGCAGGGCGCCGACCAGCAGGCCTGGCAGCAGCAGACCGCCGCCTGGGACCCCCAGACCGCCCAGGCCTACCAGCAGCAGGGCTACGACCAGCAGGCGTACCAGCAGCAGGCGGGGCAGCAGGGCTACGACCAGCAGGCGGGCCAGCAGCAGGCGTACGAGCAGCAGGCGGGCCAGCAGGGCTACTACGCCGGCGGCTACGAGCAGATCCCGCAGCAGCAGACCGGCGACCCCTACCAGGCGAACGCCGGATACACCGACCCGTACGCCGCCTACGGCGCGAGCTCCACCGGCACCGCCGACGCGTACGCCCAGATCACCCCCGAGCCGTCGCTCTACGCCCCGGCCGACCAGGCGCAGGACAGCTGGCAGACCCAGCAGCAGGAGATGCCGACCGTCGGGTTCCCGGACACCAGCGGCCGGGGCACGGCCTTCCCGGCCGACCCCGACGGCAGCCCCGAGGCCGGTTCCGGGGGCACCCTCAGCCCCTACGTCGTCACCCGCGACGACAGGTACAGCGACGACCGCGACGACACGGACGGCAACGGGCGGGCCGGCCGCCGCTCGATCGCCGACCGCGCCCGGGCCGCCGCGGCCGGCGTCGTCTCCGCGGACCACGGACCCGGCCGCCGCACCCTGCTGATCCGGGCCGGCGCCGGCGCCGCGGCGCTCGCCGTCCTGGTCACCGCCGCCGTCCTGGTGACCGGCGGCGACGACGGCGAGAAGTCCGGCGGGGGCGGCTCGGACTCCGCCGCGGCCCGCACCTACACCGTCGCCCACGCCAAGGCCTGGGCCGCCAAGCCCGCCGCGGGCGCCCCGGCCTCCGCCGACGACACCCTCGCCGGCTCCTGGATCACCGCCGACGCGGTGGTCCGCGCCGACGGCACCGGCGTGCAGGCCTACGCCCTCGCCGACGGCAAGCCCACCTGGTCCGTCACCGCCCCCAGCCAGGGCGCCGCCCCGTGCGGCCTCTCCCCGACGGTCAACACCGCCGGCCTCGGCGGCGTGCTCTTCCGGACCGGCAGCGACCCCAAGAGCCCCTGCACCGTCCTCGCCGCCGTCGACACCAAGACCGGCAAGACCGCCTGGACGAAGAACCTCTCCGACACCAAGGACGGCTACGACGCCAAGGTCTCCGTCCTCGACGACAAGGTCGTCGCGGTCGGCGAGGACAAGGCCTCCGCCTGGGCCGCCGCGGACGGCAAGGACCTCTGGCAGTACACCGGCCAGGGCAAGTTCTGCAGCCTCTCCGGCGGCGCGAGCGGCGCCACCGTCGTGCTGCACAGCAGCTGCGCCGACAGCACCCCCACCGACCAGGCGGTCGCCCTCAACGCGGCCGACGGCAAGGTGAAGTGGTGGCGCGGGCTGAACAACAAGCCCAAGACCGTCACCGTGCTCTCCGCCGAACCCGCCGTCGTCGCCACCACCGGCGAGAAGCCCGCCGACGACCGGATCTTCGCCTGGGGCACCGCCGGCGACCCCGCCGCCGAGATCCCGGTCACCGGCGACGCCGGCCGCCTCGACGTCGGCCGCGGCACCTTCGACACCGCGCCGACCGTCTTCTTCCACCAGAACACCATGGTCGCCGCCCTCGGCCCGGCCGACGGCGTCGGCCCGGCCACCTCGGTCACCGCCTACGACCTCGCCACCGGCAAGCCCACCTGGACGACCGCCGTCGCGGAGAAGCGCAAGTCCCGCGCGGTCGGCCTGGACGGTGGGGGCCTTCTGCTCGCCGTCGACGAGCGCCTCGACCAGCCCGCCCACATCAGCCGCTTCGCCCTCGCGGGCGGCCAGGAGACCCAGGGCGGCGCCTTCCCGCTGGGCACCGGCTCGCTGCTCACGGCCGGCCGGCTGCTCTCCGCCGACGGCAAGGTCGTCGTGCTCCCCGAGCACTCGGCCAACTTCGGCAGTGCCACCGCCTTCCAGGCCAAGGGCTGACGCACCGCACGCCACCGGCCGGCCCGTCCCCCGATCGGGCCGGCCGGCGGCGTGGGTGCACGGGGACGGGTCTCCGTCCCCGGTCTGCGGCCGGCGCCCGTGCGGGCACCGGCCCGTCGGGCAGCGCCGGTCGGGCGCCGACGGTCAGGCGCTGGCCGGCAGCCAGGCGGCGAGCTCGCGCAGCTCACTGCCGCGCAGGCCGAGGGCGAGCATCAGCGTCGCCTCCGGCGTCGGCTCGAACGGCCGCCGCAGCAGCTTCATCCCGGCCTGCTCGGGCGTCCGGTCGGCCTTGCGCTGGTTGTCCTCCGGGCACGCGGCCACGGTGTTCATCCAGCTGTCGGCACCACCGCGCGACTTGGGCACCAGGTGGTCCACGGTGGTCGCCCGGCGGCCGCAGTAGGCGCACTGGTGCTGGTCCCGGACGAGCACGCCCCGCCGCGACCACGGCGCGTGTTGTCGGAAGGGCACCCGCACGTACCGGTTCAGCCTGATCACCCGGGGGACCGGAACGGCCACACCGGTACCGCGCACCATCCCCAGCGGATGGGCGTGCTCCACGACCGCCTTGTCCTGCAGGACGAGCACCACGGCGCGCTTCAGCGACACCGTCGTCAGCGGCTCGTAGCTCGCATTCAGTACCAGCGTGTTGCGCATCGTTCCGGCCACCTCCCCTGTGCGGCCGTGCCGCCAGGCACGACCGTCCCGTCCTCGCCGCACTCGGCGGTGGGTCCACTGTGAACTCGCGTGGCCACCGGCAACAACGGAATTTCCGTCCGCCCCCCGGCCGGGCCGAAATCCGCTGGCCCGATGCGCGTACTCTCTAGAACGCTGGAGTCGTCCAGGCACGGGGCCCACGGCGGGCCGCGGACAACGCCGGACGCGACCGAAGGAGAAGCGTGACCGTGACGGACATCGTCGACGAGCTCCGGTGGCGTGGGCTGATCGCCCTGTCCACCGACGAGGACGCACTGCGCAAGGCGTTCGCGGACGGCCCGGTCACGTTCTATTGCGGCTTCGACCCGACGGCGCCCAGCCTGCACCTCGGCAACCTGGTGCAGATCCTCACCATGAAGCGCCTGCAGCTGGCCGGAAACCTGCCCCTCGGGCTGGTCGGCGGGGCCACCGGCCTGATCGGCGACCCCAAGCCGACCGCCGAGCGCGTGCTCAACGACCCCGAGACGGTGGCCGGCTGGGTGGAGCGCCTGCGCGGCCAGATCTCGAGGTTCCTCGACTTCGAGGGCGAGTACGCGGCCCGCATGGTCAACAACCTGGACTGGACGTCCGGCATGTCGGCGATCAGCCTGCTGCGCGACGTGGGCAAGTACTTCCGGGTCAACAACATGATCGCCAAGGAGGCGGTCGCACGCCGGCTCAACTCCGACGCGGGCATCAGCTACACCGAGTTCAGCTACCAGATCCTCCAGGGCATGGACTTCCTGGAGCTGAACCGCCGCTACGGCTGCGCCCTGCAGACCGGCGGCAGCGACCAGTGGGGCAACCTCACCGCCGGCACGGACCTGATCCGCAAGGCCGAGGGCAAGTCCGTGCACGCGCTGGCCACCCCGCTGATCGTGAAGGCCGACGGCACCAAGTTCGGCAAGACCGAGTCCGGCACGGTCTGGCTCGACCCCGAGCTGACCACCCCGTACGCCTTCTACCAGTTCTGGCTGAACGCGGACGACCGGGACGTCTCGAACTTCCTGCGGATCTTCTCCTTCCGCTCGCGGGAGGAGATCGAGCAGCTGGAGCGGGACACCGCCGAGCGTCCGGCCGCGCGCCTCGCCCAGCGGGCCCTCGCCGAGGAGCTCACCACGATGGTGCACGGCGCCGAGCAGTACGAGCGGGCGGTCGCCGCCTCCAAGGCGCTCTTCGGCCAGGGCGACCTCGCCGACCTGGAGCCGGCCACCCTGGCGGCCGCGCTCGCCGAGGTGCCGAAGGCCACGGTCACCGAGCTCCAGGCGGTCGTCGACCTGCTGGTCGAGACCGGGCTCGCCCCGAGCCGCTCGGGTGCCCGCCGCACCATCAAGGAGGGCGGCGCCTACCTGAACAACGCGAAGGTCGCCGACGAGGAGGCCGTCCCGGCCGCCGAGGACCTGCTGCACGGCCGCTGGCTGGTGCTGCGGCGCGGCAAGCGCAACCTCGCCGCGGTCGAGGTCGCGTCGAACTGACGTCAGGTGGCTTGAACCGCACCGCGGTTGAACTGCCACGACACCCCACAGGGGCCGGATCCAGCCAGATCCGGCCCCGCGTGTTTGACGCTCGCAGTCCGGTGCCCTAACGTTGGACGAGTCGCCGAAACTGGTTGCGAACCGGTAACGGCCCCCTTCCTCCGACGAGTCGACCGTCGCACACCCCTTCGAGAAATCGACCGGGAAATGCGCGCGAAAAACTCTGGTAGAGTTCGGGAGCGCCGAAAGGTGGAAAGCAAATCAGAAAAGCCCCGGTAAAACGGCCGGGCGCGGATCTGATAAGCTGGAAACAGGAAAGAGCGAAACGCCCGGAGGGTCCGCTGGA